>CAJQOW010000100.1 GCA_905480055.1 uncultured Acidimicrobiia bacterium | reverse complement strand
CGAGTACCACAACGACGACGACCGCTCCCGATCAGCAACCGCCTCCCGCTGACGATCCGCCCTCCGATCCACCGCCAGACGAGACCGTTGAGCCGTCCGATGGCGAGGTTGTCACCGAGATGGAACCGCCAGCCGCCGTCGACGAACTGCCGGAGGAAGAGGAAATCGAATTCGATCCTCTCGATCCGGAACAGGTGACGCGAGACATCCTGTTCCCCGTTGTTGGCGCCTCTGTCTTCTCCATGGGCTTCGGCGACTGCAGAGATGGCTGCACGAGGAGCCACAACGGTATCGACATCCTCACCCACCGGTGGAAGGGATCCCCTGTTGTGGCTGCCCACGACGGCAAGGTGACGCTGACCCGGACGGAAGGCAGGCTCTCTGGCTGTGCCGTGGTTCTTGAAGCAGAGGACGGCTGGACGTCCCGCTATGTGCACCTCAACACCGACATCCCCGGTACCGACACCGAAGTCGACCTGTGCTTCGCTCCCGGTATTGAGGTCGGCGCCACTGTCTCCGAGGGGACGATTCTCGGCTGGATAGGAGACTCCGGCAACGCGGAGACGACCCAACCCCACCTGCACTTCGAGATACGCAATCCGGACGGGATTCCTGTCGACTCGTGGTACTCGCTCGCCGAGGCACGACATATCGAATACTCCCTGGTCGACGCAACTGACCTCCTCCAACTTGCGATCGCCCTATTTGGCGAGGACTCGAAAACGGCCTACGTCGTCGACGTCGCAGACCTCTTCACGGCGGCAGACTCGAGCGTCGTTGCCTACGACTCGCCGCTCGTACCGCTCGACCCGTCAGACCCACAGCAAGCATTTGTGGCGCTGGAGTCGATGCAGCCCGAACGCATCATTGTCTTCACCGACAACGACGATGCTGCCTATCTCGAAGACCTCCGATTGCTCGCTCCCGTGGTGGAGATCTCGAAGGTGCTCGTCCCTGCTGTCGACGCCGACGATGGGGCGCCAACAGAGCCGACCGATGGCCTCGGTCCCGAAGCGCTCGACGTTGAGGTGCTGAGCGACGTCGTTCCGTCCGAAGAGATAGCCGAAGAACCCAATCCCGAGGATCTCGAACCCGTACACATGTATGAGGCCGAGGAACCAGCCACGATCATCGTGGTGGCTGATCGCAGCTCGCAAGCGATGAACGACCTCATGGGTGAGTATGAGCACCTCCTCGGATTCGTGTCGCAGGCTGGCGTGCCGAAGGATCTCGGCTCCCCCGTTCGTAGCCACCCTGGTGTCGAGGCAAACCGGGACGCCCTCTGGTGGCTGTCCTCCGACGGCTGGCTCCTCACCGAGGAACTGCCTGCCGAAAGGTCGATGAGTATCGCACTGGTGCGAGACCACGAGGACACGGCGACGCTGAACTTCCTACACAGTCTCTCACGGGCGCCCGCCATGCCGTTGTGGCACCATCAGCCGACGTCGCGAACCATCAAGTCGCTATAGGTCTCGCGCTCCACCACAACTCGTGACTTTCCGTCCTTGACAAATACCACCGGTGGCCGCAGGACCTTGTTGTAGTTCGATCCCATCGAGTGCCCATAGGCGCCGGTCACGGGCGTCACCACCACGTCGCCGATCGCGGTGTCAACCGGAAGGCACGCATCGCGCACGATCACGTCGCCCGACTCACAGTGCTTGCCCACGATCCGCACGTCCGTCGCCCGTTCGGCGTCGATGGTCCTCGCCAGCGCGGCCTCGTAGCCGCTTCCATAGAGCACCGGACGCGGATTGTCCGACATCCCACCATCAACCGAAACATACGTCCGCACGCCCGGCACCTGCTTGATCGTTCCCACCGTGTATGCCGTTACGGCAGCCTGGGCAACCACGGATCTGCCCGGTTCTGCGGTGACCCTCGCAGTGATACCGGCGTCAGCGGCAACGGCTCGTACCGCAGCACCCCAGTCAACAATCGAATCCGAGGATTCTCCAGCGACGTAGGCAACACCCAGACCGCCGCCGATGGAGAACTCGTCTGCCCCAGCAGCGTTGACGACAGGGGCGAGCGCATGCACCGCTTGGGCGAAGCTCTCGACATCGAACACCTGGCTCCCGACATGCACGTGAATTCCCCTGAAGTCCATCGCAGGCGAGTTCTTCGCTCGCGCGATCGCACGCTCGGCCAATCCTTCAGCGAGCGGTAGTCCGAACTTGGAATCCAGCACACCCGTCTGGAGGTACTCATGGGTGTGGGCCTCGATACCGGGGTTGAGCCTGATCAGCACGGCTGGCGGCTCATTCCCCGATGAAACGAGCGACTCGATGCGATCCATCTCGTCGAACGAGTCGACGACGAGCGTCCCGACGCCCTCCTCCATGGCCATGCGCAGTTCGGGCATCGACTTGTTGTTGCCATGGAAGACCAGGCGTTCAGCTGGCACCCCGGCTGCTAGGGCGACGTGCATCTCTCCCCCGGTTGCGACATCGATGGACATGCCAGCCTCGTGGGCAACCTTCGCCATTGCCTTGCACAGGAATGCCTTCGATGCGTAGGCAACGCCGTCAGGAAAGGCGTGTACAGCTTCGCGGCAGCGGTCGATCAGGTGTTGTTCGTCGTAGACGAACACGGGAGTCCCGAATCGTTCGGTCAGCTCGATGACATCGCAGCCACCAATCGTCAGCCTGCCGTCGACAACCTTCGATGTCTGAGGGAGAAGGCTCAGATCGAGGGGGCCCGTTGTCACATCCGCTCCGGAATCTCGATACCGAGCAGATCGAGCAGCAAGGTGAGGGTGCGCAGGGTCGTCTCTACCAAGGTGAGCCATGATGCCTGCCGACTCGCCGACTCCTCGGTGAGAATGTGGCAGTGCTCGTAGAACCGGCTGAAGTCGGTCGCCACGTCGTACGCGTACTCGGCGATCACGTTGGGTGCGCGAAGATCTGCTGCACGATCGAGGATGTGAGGGAGCCTGATGAGGCGAAGCATCAGGTTGCGTTCCTGCTCCACGGTGGGGTCGATAACCGGACCTGGCGCAAGACCCGCTTCGGCGCCTTCGACACGCAGTT
>CAJQOW010000099.1 GCA_905480055.1 uncultured Acidimicrobiia bacterium | reverse complement strand
CCAGCTCCTCAGTCAGGATTTCTACAAAACCGTTGTACTTTCTGTGAGCGACGGGGACGATGACGCCATCATGGGATTCGCCCGGCTGGGGGCCCTCGTGGTGCGATCGGCCCCGGATGGCACTTGGTCCGAATCGTGGCGCAACGCAATGGAGCACGGATGGTCTACCGCTACAGCTGGATAGCCGGAGTCGCGGCAATCGGGCTCGCATTCTGGGAGCTGTCGTTCCTGATGCGCGATTCTTCCGATGGGACGCCCTGGCAGGTAGCCATCTTCGTGGCGACGCTGCTCGGTGCCGGCATCACATGGACAGCGATCGCATACCGCGCCCACGCCGCCATCACGATCACCGCCAACGCCATTGCCTTCATCTTCACCGTCGGCTGGCTGATTGCACCCGACACCTTGTGGACGATCTTCCCAACCATCGCGACATGGGACGCCGTGTGGTTCGAGCTGTCGAGGGCGTTCGAGATCATTAGATACGGAGTCGAACCGGTTCGGCCTGTTCCGGGCTTGGTGATGCTGCTCGCAGCCTTGTTCTGGACCCTTGGATTCCTCCTGGTCGCGGGACTCCTCAACTCGCGTCCGTTTGTCGCCATCATCACGCCACTGATCGTCGCGCTCCAGTTCGTCATCATCGACCGGCGTCCCAAGGGCATTGCACACCTCGCCGTCTTCGTGTCGGTCGTGGCACTCAGTCTCCTTGCGATTCGCATCGACGAGCGAGATAGCGGAGCCGGGCGGCTCAGACGCGTCAACGCGACCACCAGACCATCGAAGCGGCCATCCCCAGCCGTTGGAATGCTCGTGTTGGCAACCGTGGTCCTTGCCCTTGTGGGTGTCGGGCTCGCCGGCAACCAGGTCCCAAACGACGGCGTGATGACGTGGCGGTCCCCTGCCGGCTTTTCCGATGACTACTCAGGATCTGTCTCCTACAACCCCTACACCGACATCAGGGCGGGACTCCTCAACCGCACGAACAACCCCCTGTTCCGCGCCAGGATCGAGGGCGCCGACCCAGCCACGGTCAGGTTCCGGACCGTCACGCTGGACGTGTACGAGGGCGGACGGTGGAAGACCAACCGCGTGCAGGCGTTCCCGCTCGATGAGGAACCGTGGATCGACCCTTCCCAGGAGTATCGCGGCCTCACTGTTCCGGTGACCTCGACCATTGAGATCGACAACCTGTCCCAACCGTGGCTGCCAGCTCCGGATACGCCGCTCGCCGTGGCCGGCGTCCGCAAGGACGACACGAACGCCATGCGGGTGCGAAGGCTCGACGGCAGCGTCACGATTCCTGGGGACATCACCTATGAGGGCATGCAGTATCAGGTGCTTTCTGATGTTCCGCAGTATGACGGCCCAACCGTGGCGGCCCTCGCCCTGGCCGAGGACGGCACCCTGAGTCCACTCTTTGCAGTCGCCGAACTCAGTGGCGAAACGCTCCCCGACCTCAATCCCCTCCCGGCGGGCGTAGAACTGTCGGACGAGGAATTCTGGCTGGAGTACCCCGCCGACGAGTTGGGTCCTCAGTTCGTCGCACTCTCCGAATCACTGGTCGACAATCTCGAGACCAACTTCGAAAAAGGCCTGGCACTCGAGAACTTCTTCCGGGACTCCGGCGAGTTCACCTACAACGACCAGGTGCCAGCAGAGTGGGTGACAAGCGACGTCAACGACTGGCTGACCGACGAAGAGAATCCGTATGTCCGGAACGGGTACTGCGAACAATTCGCAACCTCAATGGCGCTCATGGCACGTGCAGTCGGGGTACCGAGCCGAGTGGTGCTCGGGTTCACCCCTGGCGAACCCATCAACGACGACACCGTGCAGGTATACGACAAGAACGCCCACAGCTGGGTCGAACTGTGGATTCCCAACTACGGATGGATGGCGTTCGACCCGACGCCACGGGCGAATTACTCGGCGACGACCGCAAACGAGACCCTCGAAGCGGCCCTCGAGTTCTCGCCGGCGGCATACATCGAGGAGATCCCTGCACTCTCGCTCGTCGATCTTGGTACCGCAGACGACATCGGACCCGATGCAGGCCGTTTCGGGGATCGTGACCTGGTCACCAACCCGCTTGGCCCCGGTGCCGGCGGCGGAGGGACGACCGACGCCGGATTCTCGCTCCCCGATTGGGCCATCCCCGTCCTCGCAGCCCTGACGATCATCGCCATCGCGATCGTTGCCGCACCGCTCAGTCAATGGTGGCGACGCCGAAGGCTCCAGAAACGCCTCGCAGCAGGAGACATCTCCGCTGCATGGGAGGACATCATGGACCGGCTCGTCGACTTGAAGGAACCGGTTGACCCCGCTGCTACGCCACGTGAGGCGGCCGAGGGCATCGACGCTGCGTTCGTTCCCCTTGCGGCGACCTACAGCCGGTCGCTGTACGGAGACGGCGCGGACTCGACTGCGTTGGTCAGAACCGCCACCGAAGACCATGACAGGGCCGAAGCACACCTGACCACTCGATACTCGACGGGCGAGCGAATTGCTGCGACCTATCGCCCATCGAGGCTCACGCGACGGATGCGCGCCCTGCGCCAGCGATTCAGACCGACCAAGTAAGAGCACGAACTGCGACGGCAGGTGCCTCGGAAGTGATCGAGAGCGACACCGTGATGGCGAACCATCCGATGCAAAACCTGTTCAGCCCGTCTGTGCCTCGTCGGCCTCGGAGCGGACGTCGTCTTCCACCCTGCGGAGCATGTCACGGAAGCCGTCCCGATCAAGCTCGAACTTCGAGATGTCGTCCTCGACATCCTGAGCGATCTCATCAATCTTGACGAAGAACGCAAGCTGACCCTGCCGCAGAGCATCGAGCAGCTCGGCGTCGTCGCGTGCGACGGCAAAGATCGTCTGACCGTCGGTGACCAGCCGAACCTCTGCGAGATGCTCATCCATGTCGCCGGTGCGGCGTAGGTAGTCCCAGGCTCTGCGCACCCTCTGGATCGACAGACCATTGTCGAGCAGGCTCTTCACTACGCGTAACCCCACGAGGTCACGGAAGCTGTAGATCCTGCGTCGCCCAGGTCGTCCATCCGTCGTCTGGATGCTTGGCTTGATGAGTCCAACTTTGTCCCAGTATCGAAGTTGGTGTGGTGTACACGAGGTCAGCTGGCACGCCTGTGCGGCGGTGTAACCCTCCAAGACCGATCTCCCTCTGTTCTCCGAGCGGATGTGGTGAAGCTGTCCGCTTTGCTTTCCGGTCCCGCCGCCCAGACCTACCGTTTGGAGGGGCGAGAGACGGCCATGTTAGCCCTCTCTGCGCCAACGTCGCTGAAGGCGCTCAATCACCTCACTTGAGCCTCCGGACTGCTGCGGGCGGTTGGCCCTGGCGGTCAGCGCGAGCCATCCAGCGGACGCAACCATGAGGAGGAAACCGGCTCCAGCAATGATCAATGACTGGGTGAACGAAGCGAACATCACCACGCCCCCAACGATGAACAGGACAGCAGCCAAACGCATCTTCCAGCGATCTCGGCCGCTGCGGACAGCCTTGGAGACCATCTCGGCGAGTTTTGGGTCGTCTTCGTAGAGCTGACGCTCGATTTCGTCGAGGATATTCTGCTCGTGCTCGTTCAAAGGCATGTCGTTCCCGCGGTGTCTACAGGCGGTTTCCTGCGGACAGTATACCGCTGCGCACCGGACCCGCCACGCCGCTTTGTGGGCAGTCAAAGGAACTAGTCAGGGAGCCTTGGAGCGAGGGGGATCTGGGGCCCGGAGCTCCGGAGCTACGGGGCTCGTGCGGGGTACCGTTTCGCCATGGCCACGGTTCACTTGATACGGCACGGGGAGGTGTTCAACCCCAACCATGTCGTGTATGCAGATCTCAACGGGTTCAACCTGTCGCCGACAGGAGTGCTGCAGGCGCATGCCGCTGGCAAGCACCTCGCTGATCACGAGATCGATGTCGTCCTGAGCTCGCCGCTGGCGCGAGCGCGGCAAACGGCGACGGCAGTCGCGAGGCACCACGGCCTCGAACCCGTCATCGCAGGCGACCTCACGGAGACGCGCCAATATCCCCTTTGGACGGGACAACGATGGGACGACCTCGACCAGCTGTTCCCCTGCCAAGTCGACCGCTACCTGGCGGACGCATCAGTACTCGACGACGTTGAGGAGACCATCGCTGCCGTCGCCGCTCGGGTCGTTCGCGCGATCGAAGGGGCGATCAGCAACGGAGCAGACTCCGTCGTCGTGGTGGGCCATCAGGATCCAACGCAAGCGGCCCGACTGCTCATGACGAAGCGAAGCCTTTCGGAACTGCTCCTCGATCCCCCCAAGCACGCCTCGATCACGACGTTGGTTGGCAGCCACCGGTCCTGGACCGAGCGGGCCGTCTGGGCTCCACCGAATAGCTGATCCCCGTCCCCTGCCGAGACGCCGCAGAATCACTACACTCCCGTCAGCCGCAAGAGAGGAACCAACGTGGGCAGACGCACAATGATCCAGAGCATCGTGCTCGTCGTTGCTGTGTTTGTCGTTCTCCTCGCTGTCGGCACCGTGATCACCAGTGGTCCCTCGAGCGCCACGCAGGAGTCGGCGCGGCCGCCCACCACCACTACCACCACGGAACCTCCACCTGAAGGTGTCGTGGTCGTGAAGCTCAGCAATGGTGTGTTCCGCCCGTCGAACCTTGCGATCGATATCGACGAAATCCAGGTCGTGCAGTGGATCAACGAGGATGACCGCGAGTACATCATCGTGGGATCCGGCGGCACGTTCGAGTCTCCACCACTCAATGAAGGCGACACATTCGAGTTCGACTTCTCGACGCTCGACCCCGCGATTCATCGCTACAACGCGCTGATCGGCTTCCAGCGGATCCCAGGCTCGGTCGATACCCGACCGGAGCAGTAGCCCCCGTCCGTGCGCACCTTGCACATCGCCATCGGTATGACTTCGGTGGCTGCCATTGCAGTCAGTGCGATAGCGCTCATCATCGACCCAGATCCCGTAGACGACGTCGCTGCAGCACTGATAGCCGTCGGCCTCATGATCGCAGGCACGGCGACGCTCGCTGGCCTTGCCTTGGCCAGGGCCCCGTGGGGCCGATGGGGAGTCGCAGCGACAGTGGTGCTCGCCCTCCTGATCGGGTCGGTCAGTTCCAGCGTCCTGATGTGGGTCGCGTATGGCCTGGGCGCGCTTGCCCTCGTTGGCTTGTTCGGCCCATGGCTCCGATTGTGGATACGACATCATCGCGTGACGGAGGCGCCGGGACCGGTGCCGATCAGCCTCATGGCGGTCGCAGCTGTCGGTGCCCTGTTCGTCGGCCTCTGCGCCATTGAAATGGCCGACTGGACCCACTGGGCGCTTGCTGCCGTCGCAATCGTTTCCTCTGTGGCCTACGCCCAGGGGGCAACTCTGGGCACGTGGGGATTCCGGATTGGGGTGCCAGTGGTCGGCATCCTTGCTGCAACACACACCACCATGCCAGGCGTGATTCCGTTGGGAGTCGGCATTGCCGCGATCACGGTGCTCGGATGGCTCCCGCAGGCATCGCGGACGACCACGGTCGTCACCCCTCCGCTTCCTCCCCCAGTGAAACGGACGGTGCGCTGATGCGGGCGTCTGATGTGGCAGCAACCATCATCTGCGTCGTCTTTGGCGCCCTGACCGGCTGGATGTTGGGCAGCACTGTTCTGGCGGTGCTCGGCGCAGTCGGAGGAGCAGCCGTGGCCGTGCTTGCGGCTCGAGCAAACGTGCGACCTGCAATCACGATGACGGTCTTCGTTGGTGCAATGGCCGGCGCCCTCGTCGGAGCAAGCATCGTGGAGACGATCTGCCTACCGGAGTCGTGCGTTCCCCTCGAGATGACAGCCGCAGGCGTCTCGGCCATAGCCGCATTCATCGGCGTCGGCCTCGTCGCAGCCCTCGTGACCCGATCGTTTGACGAATACAACGAGCACGTAGCCGCCGGCCAGGACCCCCCATCCCCCGGCTGCGAAA
>CAJQOW010000098.1 GCA_905480055.1 uncultured Acidimicrobiia bacterium | reverse complement strand
CGCCGAGACTGCGCGGGGATTCAGTGAGGCTGACCTTGCGTTTGATGAATCCGCCGACGACATCCGCTCGAGCCTCCTTGCGCTCGAGCGCGGTGATTTCGAAGCGTCGGGTGATTCGTACGAGCGGGTGGCAAGGCGTTGGGCTGACCCGCAGTCATACACGTTCTCGAACTAGGCGAGCTGCGCTCGCCGAAGTAGGTACTCCGTACGACGCAGTACGGCAGGCATTGCGGCTCGATTCGCAGGTGGAGCAGCCACCGCCGCAAGCATGGGCCAATGCGTTCCACCCAGTGCTACGAGCGGCGCTCGCTGGCTATCGTCGCGACGTCTGCCGTGAGGACTCATGCCCACGTGGAAGATCATCCTGATGCTCGTCGCCTGGGCGTTCGTCGCCGCGTTCATTGGCGTTGTCACCGCCATCGTGGGGACAGAGATCCTTCGCTTGATCGGCGTCGTTGACGGCAACGATGACAGCTATCAGATCTCGATCAATGTCATCTGGGCTGTGGTCTTCGTTGTCGTGCTTGCAGTCCCGTTCGTCTTTCGAGCGAGGTTTGTTGCTGATGAGCCGCCGCCGGATGCGTAGTCTCAGCGCCCGTGACCATCACATTGCCACCCCCACCGTTCCTCGAGGGTGTCGAGTGGAGACCGGCTGAACCGTCGGACGCCGCTTCGATCTCTTTGATGCTCGACGTCTGCTTCGAGGTGGATGGCAGCTTTCGCGAAGTCGAATCCGAGATCCTCGAGCGTTTCGAGGGCCCGGATCTCGACGCATCGACGGACACGATGCTCGCCATTGACACCGACGGCGAGGTCCTGGTGAGCATCTGGAGCTATGTTCCCGCAACCGCTGAAACCCTGTGGCGAGCGTTCGGGGATGTGCATGTTCGGCCGGACCTCAGGTCCACGCTGAGCGGGTTCGCCATCGATTGGTGGGAGGCCCGTTCTCGCCAACGGCTTGCCGAGTTGTCGGACGATCTGCCAAAGGTGCTGTGGTACGGCGTGTACGCACACCAGGCCGAGGAGGTCGCCCGTCTCGAGGGGCGTGGCTACGACATCCGCCGCTACTACGACGAACTCATTCGGGATCTGTCCCAGCCGCTCGACGCTCGCCCGCTACCGGAAGGCGTCGTGTTGGTACCTGCCGATGAAGCCAAGCCCGGTGATGAACTCCGAGTCCACAACGAGGCGTTCCGCGATCACTGGGGGAGCCAGCCGTTCACACAGGAGCGTTGGGACCAGTTCCGCAACGAGTTCTACCTACCCGAAGCCTCATACGTCGCCTATGAGGGCGACACACCGGTCGGGCATATCTTCAGTACGAAGTACCCGCACGACTTCGAGGATCGCGGGTTCACCCACTCGTGGATCGAAAGCCTCGGCGTGGCGCCGAGCCACCGCAAGCGGGGCTTGGCAACAGCGATGATCTCTGTTGCCCTTCAGGACTTCATCGATGACGGCATGGAGTTCGCCGTCCTGGATGTCGATTCGGAAAATCCAACCGGCGCCTACGGCATCTACGAGAACCAGGGCTTCGTCCTCGACCGCCGCTCGGTGGCGCTGCTCAAGGATGTCTGATCAGGGGGACAGGACGCATCCGGGGTCACGCATCGGATGGCGTGCAGTCGTAGCGTCCATGACGATCGCGGTCATCCTCACCGCCTGCTCGGGTGGCGAGGAGGCGGCTACGCAGTCCACCTCCTCGGTGAGCGATACAACAACAACAACGACCACGGTGCCCGCACCGTCGTCGACGACCACCACGACGACATCGCAGTCATACGACTTCGACGAGGTCTCCGAGCTCATGGGAGACTTCGTGGAGAGCCGCGGGCTCGCAGGAGCGGGCCTGGTCGTCGTCGAACGCGATGACGGCATCGTGCATGAGGGGTACTGGGGCGAGTTCGATGCCAACCGAACGTCGCTGATCGCATCGGCGAGCAAGATGATCAGCGCAGGAGTCCTGTTGAGGCTCCACGATGAGGGCGCCCTCGACATCGATGCTCCGGTCGCCGATGTCGTCGAGTGGGGAGGTGGCAACCCCGACATCATCCCGGCCCAATTGCTCTCCAACAGTTCTGGGCTCGTCGGCATCTATCCAAACCCCGTATACCTCCCGTACATCTGCCAGTACCTGCCGGAAGGGAGTCCGCAGGACTGCGCGAGCACGGTCTTTTCGACCGCGGACGACGACGCCGACGTGATCCCACCAGACACCGAGTTTCGCTACGGCGGCGCCCAATGGCAGGTTGCAGGCGCTGTGGCCGAGGCCGCGTCGGGGCAGTCCTGGGCCGAGTTGATTGGCGAGACCTACGTGGAGCCGTGTGGCCTGGATCCTGACAGCCTGGGATACAGCAACTACATATCGCAGATGGGCAACGGCATTGACTACCCGAGCGAGTACGGGGGCGATCCTTCGACGCTCCCCGCCACCAGTAATCCCAACGTGGAGGCTGGTGCCTATGCAACCCCTGACGTATTCACCGAGCTTCTGTTGATGTACCTGCACGGTGGTGAATGCGGCGACGGTCAGCAGGTCTTGTCCCAGGAAGCAATCGATCGGATGGTTGCCGATCGGGTCGATGAGGTCTATGCCGGTAGCGCCGGTGCGGGTCGCGGCTACGGGTTGGGTTGGTGGATCAACCGACAGGACGGTTCCGCCTACTCGGTCGGGGCGTACGGCGCGTTGCCGACCCTGCATCTCGACAACGGGTACGGCTACTACCTCGTGCTGGAAGCGAATGACGCTACGTTGCAGGCCATCGCCCCGTCGCTCGATGCCGCAATCGAGGTCGCTGTGCTCGCAACCCGCAATTAGGCCAACCAGACCCGATCGTCGGTTGCCATCCTCGATGTCAACAACGTGAGGGTTCATCCGGGCCAGACGCCCGACCCGCTCGATGGCCGGCAGCACAGGGGCTCCTCGCTCGAGCTCAGTGATCAGATCGTCGCCGATCCGAGGATTGAGCGGGTACAGTCCCTCGGATGGCACTTGACGTTGTGGTCGCCGAGGACAGCGTGCTGATGAGGGAAGGCATCATGTCGGTTCTCGCTCTCCACGAGGAGGTCGAGATCGCCGCGGTGTGCGCTGACTTCGATGAGCTGATGACCGCAGTCGAACGGCACAATCCCGACGTGGTCGTCACCGACATCCGGATGCCTCCGAGTCAGACCGATGAGGGGATTCGGGCCGCAAAGAGGTTTCGTAAGACGCATCCAAACATGGGTGTCGTCGTGTTGAGCCAATACATCGAGCCCGACTATGCCCTCCAACTGCTCGAGGCGGGGACGCGAGGTCGGGCGTACCTCCTCAAGGAGCGCGTAGCTGATCCCGACGAGCTCGCGGCTGCAATCCATCGCGTCCACGAAGGTGGTTCGGTGATCGATCCCCAGGTGGTCGATGCCCTCATCAGCGCTCGCGCTGGCGCTTCGCCGACAGTTCTCGACCGCCTCACGGAGCGAGAGACCGAGGTGGTCGCCCACATGGCCCAGGGTCAGAGCAACGCCGCCATCGGCAAGGCGCTGTTCATCTCACCACGGTCGGTTGAGAAACACATCAACTCCATCTTCATGAAGCTCGACCTCACGCAGGAAGCCGACAGCAATCGCAGAGTCCAGGCGGTCCTCGTCTACCTCTCGGAGGTTGCCAACTGAGGTGGTGCTGACCCCACCCCGGAAGGGTGGAGAGCACCATGGATTCCGACGGCTCGAGCGACGATGATGCACGGGTGGAGGCAACCATGACGAATGTCCAGGTGTTGATCGTGGATGATCAGGTGCCGTTTCGCGAGGCGTCCCGGATGGTGGTCGAGATGACAGACGGATTCGAGGTCGCAGGCGAAGCGGAAAACGGTCAATCGGCCATCAGCTTGGTCTCGGAGCTGAAGCCCGACCTCGTCCTCATGGACGTCCAGATGCCCGGCATCGACGGCATCGAGACGACCCGTCAGATCAGCGCCCTCCCCGACGCCCCAGCCGTCATCGTGATGTCGACCCATGAGTCCGGCGACTACGTTGACGTGGCCGTGGCCGCAGGTGCGGTCGGTTTCATCCCCAAGTCACAATTCAGCTTCGACACGCTGACCGAGATGTGGAACCTCGCCCAGTCGGGCTAGACCGGTACGGGGTCGCTGACCGGTACGGATCCGGTGATGGTGGTGCCGTGTCCGGGGGTGGAGGTGATGGTCCAGGTGCCGCCGATGGTGTCGATGCGGTCGGAGATCCCACTCAGCCCTGCGCCTCGCTCGATGGTTGCCG
>CAJQOW010000097.1 GCA_905480055.1 uncultured Acidimicrobiia bacterium | reverse complement strand
CTGGTCGCCACCGAAACAGGATGAGCGGCCTCCTATCCGAGATCGACCAGCTCTACGAGGTCAGCGTCACGGAACCCAACCGGTGCACCGAGCAGTTCTATGTGGATTGGGCTGAAGGCGTCGCCACTATTCCTGACGTCGACAAGGTCAGCGCCCGCTATGTCCGCCGCTGCATGACCATGGCGCGCAAGCTCGCTGCTTTCTGGTCCGAACGCGGGACCGCCGCCGGCCCGCAGGAGTGGCGGTCGCGGGTCGACATAGCGCTCGGCGCACGGGCGTGGCGCCCCCAACTCGACCTGGCCGAGCACCTGCTCGAGCGCGATGGATCGTCAGAAGCGTTCGACGTGGTGGCCGGTCTGTTCCCTGTGGTCAACAACCAACCGTTCCTCGATGGAGTGACGTACGAGCAGTGGCTGGATGGCAGGGCGTGAATGCCATTCGCCTGTAGCATCGACACATGGTCCTGAGGACGATCGCCCTTGCGCTGTGTGCCGTCTTGCTGGCAGCCGCTTGCACGTCTGAGCGAGATGATGATGCTTCCGCCCCCGAGTCGACGGCAGCAACCTTGGCACCCACGACAACGGTCGCTTCGACCGAAGCCTCGACAACGACCACTTCGACGCTCGCCCCGCTGTCGACGGTGACCCCACCGCAGTATCAGATCGTCAGTCGTGCGCCGGTTGACGAGGACGGCGATGAGGTTGTGGTGCTCCTGGATCCGTCGACCTATGACTCGCTCAGCGACATCGACATATTCGACGTGATCGTCGAGGTGGTCGAGCTCTTCCCGCCGATCACGGTCTTGCACGTGGTCGATGATGCTGCCGCTGCGAACGTGGTGACCGATCCAGAGGCTTCGGAAGAGGCCATGGCGATACTGGACGATCACTATCTGGCGAGGCTCGACGAAGGCTTCACCATCACCTACCTCGGGCCATTCGCTTCGAGCGGGACAGCGATCCTCGGGAGCTGAACCTGGTCAGTTCAGCAACAGGGTTGCGGTGATCAGGAATCCACCGAAGCCAACGATGTCGATGATCAGCGTCAGGAAGATGTTGGATGCAAGCGCAGGGTCTTGGCCCATCCGTCGAAGCAGCACGGGGATCCCCGCTCCCACAATCCCGGCGACGAGGAACGAAATCCACACTGCGATGAACACGATGACGGCAAGCTCGATCGGTTCAATCGTCTCCGCTCCGGAGTCCTGGAAGATTCCGATGGTGAGTGCACCGACGAGGGCGGCGGTGAGCGATATCACGAGACCGTCGATCAGGCCGATTGCCACCTCACGCCGGATAGCCCTTGCTGCACGCCCTCGTGGCAGCTCGCCGACGGCCATCGAACGGATGATGACTGCAAGGCTCTGGGCGCCTGAGTTCCCTGCGAGCAGCGCTACGAGCGGCATGTAGGCGGCGAGCACGGCGTAGGTCGTGAGCGTGTCTTCGAACTGTGCGATGACTGCAGCGATGAAGAACCCTGCGACGAGGTTGAACCCGATCCACGGGAGACGTCTGCGGATCGATACCTGGACCGGTGTGAAAACGGTCTCTTCCTCACCAGCACCAACCATGACAGCGATGTCCTCACCGACCTCTGCCTGGATTGCCTCCATGGCCTCGGTGACCTTCACAATGCCCGCAAGGCGCTGATCCGAGTCGATCACAGGGATGGCAATCAGTCGGTAGCGTTGCACGAGCTCAGCAACCTGCTCTCGGTCGGTGTCCGTGCGGACACTCACCACGTGCGGCTCCATGACCTCTTCGAGACCCCTACCCGGGCGTGCGAACACGAGATCGCGGAACGACACAACACCGAGGAGACGTTCGGCATCGTCGATGACGTAGACGTAGAGCAGGTTTGATCCAAGCTCGCTGTGGAGTCGCCTGAGTGACTCGATTGCCTCGCCCGACGTCATCCCAGCCGGGAGGGCTGCGAAGTCGGTCGTCATCATTCCGCCAGCGGTATCGGCTGCGTATACGAGCAGTCGTTCCACATCCTGGGCGGTTTCAGGGTCGAGAGCGGCGAGCAGTGCTGTCCGCTTGTCCGCATCCAGTGCGCCGATCACATCAACGGCCTGATCAGCTTCCATCTCCGAGATCAGCTGCGCCGCAGCCTCGGTCCCAAGTTCTTCGAGGACATCCGCCGCGGCTTCGGCGTGCATCTCATCGAGCACATCGCCGGCATCGTCGGCGTCAAGGTCGGTGAGGAGATCTGCCGCTCCCTCCTCGTCGATGGCTTCGAGGATGTCTGCGGCATCGTGGGGGTTGCGTTCAGCGAGCTCCTCCCACGCATCCTGGTGCGTGTCGAGGTACGCCTCTGCCTCTTCCGGATCTCGTCTCGCAAGGTCACGGAGCATCGAACCGAACTGGCGGGGGCGTGGGATGCGGATTCTCATGACGACGCCAGCCTACGGCTTGTTCGGATGCACAACGGGCCCCCAGGGGGATAGGGGCCCGTTGTTGGGTTCACAGGCCCTCCAGGGGGGACGAGAGAAGCCTGTGGAGGGTCGTGTGTTGCGACCCAGCGCCCCCACCGTACAGGATTGAGGCGGCACATCAAGTGGGAAAGATTGGAAGGGCTTACATGACCGTCAGTATTGGCTCAAATGCGATCCGCGAATAGTCGAGACGTCGATTAGTTGATGGCGATCTGCCCGGATGGCCCGTGTGAGAAGTGGCGCTCGGTGAGTTCGCCGATTCTCCAACCCTCAGCGTCGACGTCCTCGAGCGCTTGTTCGAACGCTCGCGCCAGGTCACGGTCGACGGCAACCAGCAATCCACCGGACGTCTGCGCGTCGGCGAGAATGGTGAGGTCTGTCAGCGACATCGAGTCGGCTGCGACCATCGCCTGCACCGATTCGAGGTTTCGCTTCGAGCCCCCGGGGACCATGCCTGCTTCGGCGAGTTTGCGCACGTCGGGCAGGAGGGGGACCGATGCGAAGTCGAGGTGTGCGCTCACCGATGATGCCCGAACCACCTCTGCAAGGTGACCGAGCAATCCAAAGCCGGTCACGTCGGTTGCGGTCTTCAACCCGACTCGGCGCGCAGCCGAGGCAGCGCGATCGTTGAGATCGACCATGGTTTCCACTGCACGCGAAGCGGTGGCACCGTCGATCTTTTCGTTCTTGATAGCTGTGGAGATGATTCCCGTTCCGAGTGGCTTCGTGAGGTACAGCTGCTGCCCCGGTTCGCCCGCAGCGTTCGTCATCACCTCATCGACGGGGATCACACCCGTCACGGCGAAACCGTACTTCGGCTCCTTGTCGTCTATCGAGTGGCCGCCGACGATGGTGCAACCGGCCTTGGCCATGATCGATGCACCTCCTTCGATCACCCGACTGAGTAGCTCCATCGGGATGTCTGAGCGTGGCCAGCCAATCAGCTGGAGTGCGGTGAGCGGGTCGCCGCCCATCGCATAGACATCCGAAAGCGCATTCGCCGCGGCGATCTGACCCCAGGCGAATGGGTCATCGACGATCGGCGTGAAGAAGTCGACGGTTTGCACAAGGGCCGTGTCCTCGGTGATGCGGAAGACCCCGGCGTCATCTGAACCGGCGAAACCCACGATGAGGTCCGGGTCTGTCGTTGCTTCGTGATCGTGCAAGGGACGCAGAACCTGCGTCAGCTCGTCAGGTGCGAGCTTGCACGCTCAACCAGCGCCGTGCGAATACGCCGTGAGGCGAATGCTGTCCATACCCGTACGGTAGGGCGCTTCCAGCACAGCTTGGGAGCCAAGAAGCTAGGGAGCCCTGGGGGCCCAGAGCGATGAGCCTTGAGCCTTGAGCTGGACACGTGTGGCCGCTCGCGTGCCTGGCACATGGCTCATGGCCGAGAGCCTGCATGTCGTTCGGTGTCCGGTGACGATCGCAGGCTGTCTACGGTTCTGGTCCATGACCTCCTTTCTGAGACGTTCCTTGATGTGGTTGGGACTGGCGTGGCTGGGTTGGCGGCTGTTTGGGCCAGATCCGGTGCCCCGCACCGTCGGGGATCAGCGGCGTCCGTTGAAGGTCCCCGGACGTTCGGTCTTCGTCGGCAGGCACGAATTCTTCGTGAGGGAGCTCGGTGACCCGGATGCACCGGTCCT
>CAJQOW010000096.1 GCA_905480055.1 uncultured Acidimicrobiia bacterium | reverse complement strand
CCCCCAAGCCCCCAAGCCCACTAGCTTCTCCCCATGCCACGGGACTACTACGAACTCACGGAGCAGGGGCGGCGGAATCGGTTGCGAGCGGTCGCGGCGGCGGCGCTCGACGAGTATTCGCTCGATGTGGTGCGGATGCGTGGCCTGACCGATGCCACCAACGGCGTGTTCCGGCTCGATACCGCAGACGGAGGGCGATACGCAATGCGGGTTGGCCTCGGCCCCCCGGCGGGTCACACCGCTGAAGAGATCCGATCGGAGGTGGAGTGGATCCGCACCCTCGCTGACCATTCCGACGTGATCGTTCCCCTCCCTGTCCCCACCCGAGGTGGCGCCTATGTGACGGTCGCGAGTGCCGACGATGTCCCGCATGACCGTCCGTGCGCTGTGTTCTCGTGGCTCGAGGGTCCTCTGCTCGCCGATCGACTCTCGCCAGACTCGATGCGCGCCTGCGGGGCGACCATGGCCAAGATGCACGAGCAAGCAGCCGACTTCATTCCGTCGGCAGGGTTCACCGCCGTCCGATACGACACGGTGTACCCCTACGACCTGCCCTTCATCGTGTTCTCCGATGCCGGCGAGGAGCTCCTCCCTCCCGAGCGACGAACGCTGTTCGACGACGTCCGTGTTCTTGTTGAAGGGACGCTGGATGATCTTGCTGCCAGGGAGCCCCCGCGGATCCTGCACGGAGACTTCCATCCGTGGAACGCCAAGATCAACCGCGGTGTCGTTGCCGCGTTCGATTTCGAGGACATCGTGTGGGGTTGGCCGGTGCAGGACATCGGGACAACGCTGTACTACTTCTGGTCAGACAAGGATTTCGATGCCCGCTGCGCCCAGTTTCGTGAGGGCTACGAGTCGATAGCGTCCTGGCCGGACCCGGGTGGTGAGGTGTTCACGTTCATCGCGGGCCGAACGCTTGTAATGGCCAACGACGTGATCAGCCAGCCGGAGTGGTTCGATGCCGCCCCCGAGGTCTATGAACGAGGCGAACTGAGAGTGCGCGACATGCTTCAGCGCGTCAGCCGTGGAGGGGACATCGGGATCCCCAGCTGAGGGACCGGTCGACTACGCGACGAATTCCCGGAAGCGGTGCGCTTCGTCGTGGGGAAGGCGTACGGACACCTCCGTGCCGCCTTCGAGGTGCTCGAGGCGTGACACCTCACCCGCTCCGTGAACCTCAGCGAGTACCTCACCCCGTTCATATGGGATGAGCAGGTCGAGCTCCACCGTCTTTGCGTCGAGTCTGTCGACAAGGGCATCCATCAGATCCGGGATGCCCGCTCCGGTCTGGGCCGAGATGAACTCGGCTGCGGGGTGAAGCTCTTGAAGGCGTGCGAGTTGAGCATCGCTGATCGCATCGATCTTGTTGTAGACGATCACTTCGTCGACGTCGGCAGCACCGATCTCCACGAGGACCTCGCGTACCGACGAAACCTGGTGGTCCGGGTCGGCATCCGACGCGTCGACGAGGTGCACGAGGAGGTCTGCGTCTGCGGCCTCCTCGAGCGTTGACCTGAAGGCTTCGACCAGTTCGTGGGGTAGGTCCCTCACGAAGCCGACCGTGTCGCTGAGGAGGGCCGTGTGTCCGTGCGGGAGTTCGAGCTTGCGCACCGTGGAATCCAACGTTGCAAACAGTCGGTCCTCGACGAGCACTCCGGCGTCGGTCAATCGGTTGAAGAGGGTCGACTTTCCTGCGTTGGTGTACCCGACTATCGCGACGACGGGGTCGCCGGACGATTTGCGGCGCTTGCTTTGGGTCGCCCTGGAGCGCTTGGCGTTCTTCAGTTCCGTTTCGATCTTGCGGACACGGTCGAGGATGCGGCGTCTATCGGTCTCCAGCTTGGTCTCGCCAGGACCCCTTGTTCCGATGCCGGCGCCAAGGCGAGAAAGCTCGGTGCCCTTGCCACGGAGGCGCGGAAGTCGATACCGGTACTGCGCAAGCTCCACCTGCATCATGCCTTCCTTGGTTTGGGCGTGCTGGGCGAAGATGTCGAGGATGAGTGCCACCCTGTCCACCACGTCGCATTGGAAAGCGATGTGCAGATTTCGCTGTTGTGCCGGGCTCAGTTCATTGTCGAACACCACGACGTCGATGTCCTCTGCCTTCGAGATCCCGACGAGCTCGCTGAGCTTCCCCTTGCCGATGAAGGTGGCCGGATCGGGTCGTTCCCTACGTACGAGCTCGCTGATGACCGGCTCGGAACCAGCGGTGTCCGTGAGCAGACCGAGTTCCTCGAGGCTCGACTCACCCCGTGCGCGGTCGTTCGCCGAGCGAATCAGCCCGATCAGGAGGGCCCGCTGCCGTTCGACATCGAAGTCGGTGACGGAAGCGGTGAGCCCCTGGCGTTGACGCGATACGTGGGCGTCGGTGCGGTCGTCCATATACCAACGGTACCGCGTACCAAGGGCCTGCAAGCCTTGCCCTCCGGTATGGGGCAGGCCTACTCTTGCCCGTTCACGCAGACTCCTGCGTGACCCAACGAAGAAACTTGGAGGCACAAGGTGAACGACAACCTCAAAAGATGGTTGCCGTGGATCGCCGTAGCGGCCGTCGCAATCATCGTCGTCATCATCATCGCTGTGAACAGCGGCGGAGATGACGAAGCATCTGCGACAACGACTACCGCTGGCGATACGACAACCACGACTGTCGAAGACACGACAACGACCAGCACGGACGAAGAGACCACGACCACATCCGAGGCACCAGCCCAGGGTGAGGCGCTCAAGCTTGCATCATTGCTCCCGATCACCGGCGACCTGTCGGCGTTCGGCCCAGGAATGGCGCAAGCCGTCGAGCTTGCTGTCACGGAAGCCAACGCCGCAGGAGGCGTTCACGGCGCCGATGTGACGTTGAACGGTTTCGACTCCGCAACGAACCCGGACACGGCCCAGGCTGAAGCAGCCAAGATCATCGCAGACGGCTACCAGGCCGAGGTCGGTGCGGCAGCTTCTAGCATCTCGCTGTCTGTGCTCCCTGACCTGACCGGTTCGGGCGTACTCATGATCTCGCCATCGAACACCAGCCCGCAGTTCTCGACGGTGGACGCCAATGGCCTCTACTTCAGGACGGCGCCTTCGGACGCACTCCAGGGTGAGTACACGGCCGCGTTGCTTGCTGCACGTGGGGTGTCCAAGGTCGGCGTCATCTACCGACAGGACTCGTACGGTGAGGGCCTCAAGGCGGCGTTCGCGGACAACTTCGGTACGGATGGCATCGTGATCGAGGTTCCCTACAACCCAGAGGACTTCGATGCTGCTTCGATCGTGACCCAGGTCGTCGAAGCAGGGCCCGACTCGGTGCTGTTCATCGGCTTCCCGGAGACCGGTGTTCCTATCCATCAGGAAGCATTCAGGCAGGAGCTGCTGAAGGCAGACCAGTCCATTCCGTGGTTCTACACCGACGGTCTCCTCGATGACACGTTCGTCGAAGCAACCACCCTTGATGCAGCTCTGTTCGCAGGGTTCGAGGGCACAGCACCGGGTTCGGAAGAGAACGACGCATCGGCGCAGTTCGCTTCCCGCTATTCGGACGCGTTTGGAGCGGACTTCACGCTCTTCGCACCCCAGTCGTATGACGCTGCTTGGCTTGTCATTCTTGCTGCACAGGCGAGCGATGGAACGTCCGCAGGGATTCAGTCCGCAATGGTGGGCGTGTCCAAGGGCGGCGAGAAGTGCATCGCTGAGGCATGCCTCGCGTTGTTGCTCCAGGACCCAGCGACCGACATCGACTACGTTGGTGCGAGTGGCGAGATCGACTTCAAGGATGGCTCTGGCGATCCTGGGTCGTCGCTCTATCAGGTCTGGTCGTTCACCGCTGACGGTGCAACCCAGCAGGATCAGCTTGCGTCAACTCCTGGAGACATCCAGTAGCGCAACCCTGTCCGATCACAACCAGAAGAGGGGCCCATTGCGGGCCCCTCTTCTCGTTGTGGCTTGGGGTCAGGACCCGCCGAGGTAGAGGTCCCCGATCTTGGGGTCATGGAGGAGCTCGACGCCGGTGCCGGTGTAGGCGTTCGTGCCTTGGTCGAGGACGTATCCACGGTCGGAGAGGGCGAGTGCACGCCTGGCGTTCTGCTCGACCATCAGGATCGACACGCCCCTGTCCTTGATATCACGAATGCGGTGGAAGATCTCGTCGACGTTTGCAGGTGACAGACCTGCCGACGGCTCATCCAGGAGCAAGATCGATGGGCTCGCCATGAGCGCCCGGGAAATTGCCACGAGTTGGCGTTGGCCTCCCGAGAGGCTCCCAGCCTTCGTGTTCTTGCGTTTCTCGAGCATGGGGAACCAGTCGAACAGCTTCTCGCGTTGGACGCCTGCAATCTTGGGGTTCGAGTACGCACCCATGGTGAGGTTCTCGTCGACGGTCAGCGATTCAAAGATGTTCTTGACCTGAGGCACGTACCCGACCTCGTGGGACACCATGACGTGGGGCTTCTTCCCCGCCATCTCCTTGCCCCTGAGCAACACCGATCCAGCCGACGGGGGAACCAGGCCGAAGATCGACTTGATGAGCGTCGACTTGCCAGCCCCATTGGGGCCAATGATGGAGACGATTTCACCGTCATCGAGCTCGATGTCGATTCCGCGGAGGATTTCGACTTCCTTGGTGTATCCGGCGCGAAGGCCCTCGACCACAATCAGTCGTTCGGTCATTGCGCGGATCCCTCCTCAGCCTCTGCGATGTCCTCGGCGGCATGATCGCCGAGGTAGGCAGCCAGCACAGCAGGATCGGACCTCACGTCATCAGGGCTTCCGTCCGCAATGATCTCTCCGGTGGCCATGACGACGACACGGTCCGAGATCCGCATCACGATGTCCATGTCGTGTTCGACAAAGAGAAAGGTCATCCCCTCTTCACGCAGCTCGAGCACGTAGCGAAGCAGTTCCTCGCCGAGGGCTGGATTGACGCCTGCCATGGGTTCGTCGAGCAGCACCATGGTCGGATGTGCCATGAGCGCCCTGGCAAGTTCCAGAAGCTTTTTCTGGCCGCCAGACAGCCGCCCGCCGTATTCGCCAGCGAGCGGGAGGAGCGAGAACCGGTCGAGAAGCTCCAGTGCCCGCTGCTGGATTTCCTTCTCCTGGGACGAGATGCGTGAGCGGCGCACAAACGTGTTGCCGACGCGTTCGCCGGTCTGGTTCGGAGCAGCCAGCATCATGTTGTCGAGCACCGACATCTTGTTGAGTATGCGGGTGAGCTGAAAGGTGCGAACCAGCCCGCCACGTGCAATGGCGTGGGCGGGCTTGTCGGTGATGTCTGTGCCCTCGAACACGATGGTTCCACCGTCGGGGTCGAGGAATCCAGTGATGATGTCGAAGAACGTCGTCTTCCCCGCCCCGTTGGGACCAATGAGCGCCGTGATGCTGCCGCGTTCGACCTCGAGATGCTCGACGTCCACAGCAGTCACCCCGCCAAAGTGTTTCTGGACACCTCTGCACCTGAGGATGTAGTCACTGGATCTCAAGTGACAGCTCCTCTCGCTTCCCGAAGAGACCTTCGGGTCGGAAGATCATGAGCAGCATGATCATCGCACCCATGAGGATGAACCTCGTTGCTGACACCGCTGTCGCACTCATGGACGGGAAGAGGTCTTCGGCGAGC
>CAJQOW010000095.1 GCA_905480055.1 uncultured Acidimicrobiia bacterium | reverse complement strand
TGATCATGAGCACGCCGATGCCTCCCGCGACAGCTCCGCTCAGGGCGCTCTTCGGCCAGCTCATGCCGCTCTTTCGCCCTTGGTACAGGCCAAGGAGAATGAGAGCGACGATCGAGAAGCCGATGGAGATGCGGTAGGCGGCGCGGAGGTCAATGGCCCCGAGGCCAGCCAGGATGAATGAGATGGCGGGGACGATGACGGCTGCCACGACGGGGACGTTGTCTGCGACAACCATCCTGCGCCCGGCGTGACCGAGAGCGTGGCCTTCTACCGATCGCACCGCCATCACCGCCGTGTAGGTGTGGACCAGTAGCAGCACCAAGGCCGTGCCGAGAAGGAGGGCGAGCGCATCGCGTGCGCTCTCAACATGGAGACGTTCGGCAGCAAGCGTTGCCGTGATGATGATCAGTCCATACAGGGCGTGCGAGAAGCGTTCCTCGCTGTGTCCTTCGTGAGTGGACGGGTGGACATCCCCCGAGTCCTGTCGATTGTCAGCCATACGGCGATCCTCCACCTGTGTACATCATGCGCCGTGCACAATAGTTACACCGCGTCCGCGGGAGAGCTGGTCAGACAAACGAAAGATGCCCCGCCGCTGCTGAGCGGCGAGGCATCCTCGATTGGCTGTTGGGACGGTGTCAGTCGACGCCGTCGGTTCTCTGGGTGGACCGATACTCCGCCGGCAGCGTGAAGCTGAGGAACTCCATCGGATCGAATGGCAGCTCCTCGCTCAGCTGCTCGAGTGTGTCGCCGATGGCTTTCATCTCCGGCCTGGCGTTCTCCACTCCCGTGAACGGTATGCCCCGCGCCTTCTCGGTATCGGGATACTTCTCCTTCCACAGCAGGTGCCTGGCGAGCATCCGGTCGAACTGTCCGCTGGTCCAGATGAGTGGTACCAGTTGCGGCATTGACTCGCGTGGATCGGTGATCAGGTCGTAGAACGCTGCAGCCGTACCCGTGTCCGCCTCGTCGACGATCCAGTGCCGCTTGTAGCGACCCTTCACGGTGGCACCGAGTTGGTCGCCGGAGTAGATGAAGACATAGTCGCGTCGGCTGTGCCCATCGCCATTCACGAGCATCGACGTCTGGTCGACACCGTCAACTACTCGGTCTGTCGGGATGTGTTCCATGCCGCCACCGATTCGAGCGAAGGTCGTATACAGATCGACCTCGTGAATCATGTCGTTCACGAACTGGCCTGGTTTGATCGTTCCTGGCCACCAGGCGAAGCCCGGTACCCGAACCCCACCCTCGAGGAAGTCGCCCTTGCCGCCACGGAAGATCGTATCGACCATGCCCAGCAGGCTCGGCGGGTTGTGGATCATCGGACCGTTGTCCGCCATGCAGACCAACAGCGTGTTTTCTGCGATCCCGAGTTCCACGAGCTTGTCCATCAACTCCCCGATGAAGCCGTCGAGGCGCTTCAGTGCCTCGGCAAGGCCGCCAGCGTTCAAGGTCGTCTTGGGATCCTTGGTCGGGATGAATCCGAGTGCGTTCGGCCAGTAGGAGATGAAGAACGGCTTTTCGTCAGACGCGTTCCTGTCGACGAACTCCATGAGGCGCTTCTCGGACTCGGCATCGACCTTGCTGTAGGTCTCGACGTCGGGGGCGCCCCATTCGCGGCTGTACTCGCCCTTCTTGCCATCGATGCACATGACCATGCCGTCGGGTCGCAGACCGTGTTCGTCGAGCTCGTTCACGTTGTCCTTGCGCATGTGTGCGGAACCGGGTGCGATGTTGGCGATATCGCCCATCGGGTTCCATACGCTGCTCACCTGGTTGTAGGGAAGGAAGAGCGCCTCGTCGAAGCCGTGGAAATGCGGCCAGCTCTCTTCGATGTCGCCAAGGTGCCACTTCGAGTAGAACGCGGTCGCGTAGCCCTCATTCGAGAGAACCTCCGCGGTCGTCACCTCGTCTCCGCTTAGACCGCCGAAGCCCAGCGGCCAATCGACGACACCCATTCCGGTACGCACGGGATGCCTGCCGGTGATCGCAGCTGCTCTGCTGGGCGTACATGCGGCCTCGCTGTAGAGCCGGGTGAACATGTTCCCCTCGTCGCGCATCCGGTCGAGGTTCGGCGTCTCGAAACCGCGGATCGCAGCAAGGGCGGGGATGCCGATGTCGCCGAACGCTGTGTCGTCCCACATGATGTGGATGATGTTGGGCGCGGTCCCGTGTTTCTCGCGCAGCGCTTCGAGGTGAGTGTCAATCTGCTTGTCCTCTTGGGCCCACTGCTCACGGTGCTGCACCTCGAGTATGTAGTGCTCAGCGTCGTGTACAACGCCTGACGGCTTCGAATCGGCCACGTGCGGTCCTCTCTTAGACAACAGCCCGGACACTAGTTGCGCGGAGGCCGGGTTGTGACGGCCTGTCGTCGATGTGGCGGCGCTGTGCGGCCGTCGGTGTGTTGCGCAATCGGTTGATCGGTTCGGGTACGACGCACACAGCTGCTCGGCTAGCTGGCGAGGAGCGACTTGATCTCGTCGACGCTGGGCACCCGTCCCGTGACTTTGACCTCGCCGTCAATGGCGAGCGCTGGCGTGGACATGACACCGAATGAGGCGATCTCCCCGTAGTCGGTGATCTTGGTGACGTGCTGGTCGATCGCAAGATCGTCGAGCGCCTGCCTGGTTGCCGCTTCCAGCGCCTCGCAGTTCTTGCATCCCGGGCCAAGTACTTGGACGTCCATGGTGGAGCCCCTTTCTAGATGATGGCGTTGAACAGATATCCGGCGGTGATGATGCCCACGGCGAGCACCGCGATGAATGTTGCGAGCAGCTTTGGCTTGAGGACGCGTCGCAGGAGGATCATTTCGGGCAGCGACAGCGCAACGACGGCCATCATGAAGGCCAGGACGGTGCCAAGAGCGACGCCTTTGTCGGCCAGGGCTCCGGCGAGTGGGGCGATGCCAGCAGCGTTCGAGTACAGGGGTATTCCCAGGATCACTGCGAAGGGAACGGCAAGCGGATTTCCCGATCCTGCAACGTTGACGAAGAGATCCTCGGGTGCCCATCCGTGGATGATTGCCCCAACCCCAATGCCGATGAGGAGGTATGGCCAGATCTTCCCGATGATCGAAGTGACCTCCTGTCGCCCCATCGCAATCCGGTCGTCCCACGGCATGTCCCTCGAGGGTTCGACGGCCTCGCCGCGAAGCTTCGTGTCGAAGACGAACGGCTCGACCCATCGCTCCAGATTCAGCCTTCCGAGCACGTATCCGGCGATGATCGCGACAAGCAATCCGAACACGACGTAGAGCGCTGCCACCTTCCACCCGAACAGTCCGAATATCAGGATGACGGCGATCTCGTTGACCATCGGGGAGGCGATGAGGAAGCTGAGCGTGATTCCGAGGGGTACACCGGCAGCGACGAAACCGATGAACACCGGCACGGCGGAACAAGAGCAGAACGGTGTGACCACACCGAGGCCGGCGGCTGCGATGTTTCCGTACCCCTCCCGCCGTCCGCCGAGGACTGCACGGGTGCGCTCAATGGTGACGAAGCTCCGCATGACCGTGATGATGAAAATGATCCCCGCAAGGAGCAGGAGGATCTTGGTCGTGTCGTACACGAAGAAGTGGATGGACGCACCGAGATGGCTGTCGGGATCGAGGCCGACGAGGTCGTACACGACGGCGTCCCAGAACCTCCCGTTGAGTGCATAACCAACGACCCAGGCAAACCCAGCGGCGACGACGAACCCCCAAAGCCGTCCGCCATGCTGATGATCCTGTCGCGTGGGTGCGCTGCTCGTCACGAGCCCAGTCCTTGGGGCAAGGCGCCAACGATGAGAGAGCGAGCGGTGGGAGTCAGTTCGTAGTCCACCCATCGCCCGCGCTTGGTTCCGGCGATCAGTCCAGCCTCTCGCAACACCTTCAGGTGGTATGACAGGAGGTTTGGTGCGAGTTCGAGATGCTCCTGGAAGTGGCAGTTGCATCGAACCTGAGGTGACAGCATCTCGAGGATTTCGAGTCGAGTCGGATCAGCCACAGCCTTGAGAATCTCAGCCCGCTCCTCGTAGGACAACTGTTCAAGAGTCATTGAAGTGTCCATACGGCGATTGTACGGTGGCACCCGGGGTTGCGTCAATGGTGTGCACTTGATGAGTGCTGACGACCTCGGTGCCTCACAACGAAAAGGGTCCCGACCTTCACGGTCGGGACCCCATCATTCGCTTGATCTGTGCGGGCTCAGGGAGCCGGGGAGGCTTGTACCTCGATCTCGACGGTCACCTTCTTCGACACGAGTACGCCGCCTGCGTCGAGGGCGACGTTCCATGTCAGTCCCCACTCGTCGCGATCGATCTCCGTCTTGCCGGAGAAGGCTGCCTTTGCGTTGCCCCATGGATCGTTGATGACGCCCTCGAAGGCGAAGTCGAGCACGACCGGCTTGGTCACGTCCTTGATCGTGAGGTCGCCCTCGAGTTGCCAGGCTGAGCCGCTGGGTCGGACTGCTGTCGACACGAACGTCATCACGGGATGGTTCTCAATGTCGAAGAAGTCGGGTGAGGTCACATGGCCATCGCGCTCCGCATCACCTGTGGTGACTGAGCTTGTCTGGATCGCCACATCGACGGATGAATCGATGGGGTCGTCTCTGACGACGATGGTGCCAGAGATGTCCTTGAAGCCGCCCCGCACCTTGGTGACCATGAGGTGTCGGGCTACGAATTCGGCTGACGAATGGGATCCGTCGATGACCCACGTGCCCGGAGCAGGGACCACGGAGCCGTTCTCTGTGCGTGTCAGGTCGTGCATTGTTGAGACCATTGCAGTTCTCCTTCGTTGTGTCGAACAATGATTGCGTTGTGCAACTATATACGAGATGATTGCGTTGTGCAACTATCTTCTGTAGGCTGACGGGATGCCTGTGAAGATCAAGGTGACGCCCGCGTCCGATACCTGGCGCCAGATGATGACTGCGTACACCCGCGTCAACGCCGTGCTGGCTCGCGAGATGGAGGATGAGACCCCAATTTCCCTCGAGTGGTATTCGATACTCCTCATGCTCGCCCAGACCGATCAGGGTGCCATGCGACCCTCCGAGCTCGCCGACCTCATCGGCCTCAGTCGCAGTGCCACGACACGGCTCATCGACCGGATCGAGGCACAGGGCCTTGTCGAACGTCGTGCCTGCGGTTCAGATCGTCGTGGAACATTCGTCGCGCTCACCCCTGTCGGCGTCGATGTCTTCAAGCAGGCTGGCCGCGTGCATCTCAGGGGAATCGATGAGCATGTCGGATCCCATCTCACGACTGTCGAGCTTGCGCAACTGGGCGGGCTACTCGAGAAACTCGCTGGCTCGGTAGGCGGTGATGCCCTGGCGATCCTCGAGGGGGAGGCCGCCTCGCGGTGAGGCTGGTTGACACTCGTATCCAGCGCCACCGTGGTGCCAACGTTCCGTCAGGCATCTCCAATCGGCCGATTCCCGAAGGTGCATAGACTCGCTGCATGAACGCATCTGAGACCGACACCGGTCGTCACCGCAGGTACAAGGTCAACTTCCGGGTCCTGCTTGTCCGTTTCGCCATGGATCTGGTGATGGTGACGGTTGCACTCGCGTTCATGCCCGGCATTCGCACCGATCTTTCAGCGTCACTCGTTTCGTTGGCGCTGCTCGCCCTGATCTACGGGCTGCTCAACGCCTTTGTACGGCCGGTTCTCGATCTGCTTCTGATGCCCTTCATCGTGCAGACCTATGGACTGGTGGTTGCACTCGTCGATATCGTGATCTTTGGCCTTCTGGTGTGGTTTGCGGGTTCGCTCGAAGCCAGCTCCGTGTGGCAGGTCTTGGTCGGTGGTGTGTTTCTGGGCCTACTCCGCCTTACAGGAATCGGATTCCTCGGTCTGACCCCGCCGGTTGTCGACGACAGGAGCGGGGTTCGCCGTCCGGTGACTTCGTTCGAGCTCCTGAGGTTCAGCAAGGTGGCTGAGGAACGCCTCCGGTTGCTTCGCGTTCGACAGGCGCTCCAGGTCCACGGCATTGATGCCCTGTTCGATGGCGACGGATCGATCGCCCAGTTCAGGCGGCGGCTCCAGACGTGGCTCTGGCAACCGGAGACACCCCTCGTGCGGCTGCAACCCCCGGTGCGGTTTCGGCTCCTTTTGCAGGACCTTGGTCCGACATACGTGAAGATCGGTCAGATCGTGTCCAGCCGGGCTCGGACGCTTCCGGTGGCATGGCAGGAGGAGCTGGAGAAGCTCCAGAGTGACGTGGCGTTCTTCCCCTACGAGCAGGCACGGGATCGCATCATTGCTGAACTCGGTGCGCCGCCAGAGGAGCTGTACGCCGAGTTCGATCCGGACCCGCTTGCAGCGGCTTCCCTGGCCCAGGTTCACCGAGCCGTCCTTCACGATGGCCGAGTGGTCGCTGTGAAGATCCAGAGGCCGCAAATCCACGCGCAGCTGCGATCCGATGTCCGCATCCTGGTGCGGATGTCGCAGGCCTTGGAAAGGCGCACGCGATGGGCCGAGGAGATGGACCTGGCTGGGATCGTCCTCGAGTTCGGAACCACACTGCTTCGAGAGCTTGACTACAAGGTCGAGGCGTACAACGCGCGTCGACTCACCCAGGTGCTCGACCCAATCGAGGGGATTCGAGTACCCGATGTTGTGTACGAGCTCTCATCTTCCGGCGTCCTGACGCTGGAGTTCATCAGAGGTGTGAAGTCGACAAATGCGGCCGCGATCGATGCGGCGGGACTTGATCGCGAAGTGTTGGCGAACCGGGTCGTGATGGCCGCGGTGAAGATGCTCTTGATCGACGGCTTCTTCCACGGTGACCCGCACCCGGGCAATGTGTTCGTGGATCTTGACAACGGTGACATGGTCATGCTCGACACCGGCATGGTTGGCGAGCTGTCATTCCAGCAAAGGATCAGGCTCGGGAGCTTGCTCCTCACCGT
>CAJQOW010000094.1 GCA_905480055.1 uncultured Acidimicrobiia bacterium | reverse complement strand
CAGCCTTCCCGACGCTGTTTCACCACAACGACGATCGCGTTCGCCCGATTTCGACAGGTTCCCGCCAGTCTTCTTGCGTGACCACGCGTCATTCCTCTGGATCGAGCTGCACCTCTGCGGTGCGGTGGGCCTCGACCGCAGCAGCAAGCTCAGGGAAGTCGGCGTCGATCGTGTAGGCATACCCGTCCCACCAGCCATCGGTCGCAGGCTCGAATCGGCGAACCGGCGCATCCGTCTGAGCAAGTGCACTTCGCTTCATGCTGCGCTCGAGCTCGCGGAACGTTGCTCCATCGAGCTTGTCACTGGGAACGGGTTCGAGGATGTGCATCGTTGCGGTCTGACCCAGCCTGACAACGTTGCTGAACGGATGTCCCCACACCCGATGGGTTCCTGTGAGCACGACGGGCAGGACCGGCAGACCCGACCTCCTGCTCATCGTGACCACTCCTGGTGAGAACGCCACCTCGACACCAAGGACCGACCCTTGCGGGAACACGACGACGCTCTCTCCCTCATCGATGGCGCCCATGACCTCGTCCACGAGGCCGCGCAGCGTCGCCACCGATGATTGGTCGGGCACGGAGATCTGCCCGGTCCGCGTGAGTAGGTTCCCGAGCTGAGGGTGGTCGATCAGCTCGTCTCTCACCGTGAATCGAAGATCAAGGGGAAGGTGGAGAAGCACCGGCACATCCACGAAGCTCTCGTGCAGCGGCGCCACCAGATACGACTGTCCTGGATCGATGTTGTCGAGCCCCGTGATATCGAGGATCAGGCCTGCTGCTGCCACAAGCGAACGCGCCCACGCGCGCGCAAGGGGCCGACGACCTGCAGCCGGGAGGACGCTTGCAACGGTGGGACCGACAACGAGTGCACCGCCCACGAGGAGCCGGCTGAGCATGTTGACACGGCGTCGTTCGGCTGGATATTCGGCTGCGAACGCAAACGGAAGCCTTTCGACATCTGGCGTTGCGTTGCGCGGCACGTCTGATTCACCCGGTGTTGGCATGTCGTGGCAACCCGACAGCACGCCTGGCCATTCCTACGTGATGCATGGGGACTCTCTTCTCGGCACCCGAGTCGCGTCAGCAGTAGGGTGCGCCGATGCCGGAATTCGATCCACATCCATGGCAACCGCTACCCGCACCAAAGCTCACCGACGAGTTTGCGAAGAACGATCTGCTTGCTGAGGCAACACTGATTGAGGTGGGCGCCGAGGGACCTGAGGACATCGCGGTTGGCCAGGACGGCATGATGTTCACGGGCACGGCCGACGGTTCAATCCTTGCCGTGGATCCCTCCGGAGCCGTGAGCCTTGTCGCCGATGTCGGTGGTAGGCCACTCGGCGTCGAGAAGCATGGAGACGATCTGGTCGTTTCGAATGCCGACCTGGGCCTGCAATTGGTGTCGAAACAGGGCAACGTCAAGACCCTCGTCGACACGATCGACGGTGAGCGAATGATGCTTGCCAACAATGCAACGGTGGCTTCCGATGGAACGATCTACTTCACGGATTCGTCTCGCCGATGGAACCTGGAGAACTACGTCAACGATCTCGTTGAGGGTCAACCGACAGGACGAGTGTTCTCACGCTCACTCGACGGGTCGGTCGTCAGGCTCGCCGACGGCCTCCAATTCGCAAACGGTGTGGCGCTCGATGGTGCTGAGGAGTCCATCTTCATCGCAGAAACCGGTCGATATCGCGTGTACCGGCATTGGATCAAGGGTGAACGCGCAGGTGAAGCTGAGCTCTTCCTCGACAACCTGCCCGGGTTCCCAGACAACCTCTCCTTCGGTGGGGACACGCTGTGGGTCAGCCTTGCCTCGCCGCGTCAGGGAGCCCTCGACATCATGCAGCCGCGGGCATGGATGCGGACACTCACCTACCGCATGCCAGAGTCCCTGAAGCCCAAGCCGGTCCGACACGGCATCGTGCTTGGCTACAACGACGAAGGTCTGCTCACCCACAACCTCCAGGACACCACGGGGACGGTTGCGATCACGACGAGCGCCAGGTTCCACGAAGGATGGTTGATCGTCGGGATGCTCAAGGATCCGATGTTCGGAGTGCTTGAGCTCCCCTAGCGGACACGCGAGGATGGCCGCCCGAAGGCGACCATCCCACACATCTGATTGTCGACGGCTACAACCGGATAACTACCGGATGCCTGCCTGACGCATGGTGCGGAGGAACTCCCATGCAATGCGCCGGTACCCGAGATCATTCGGATGGATGTCGGGACTCTCAGCGAGCTGCCACGATCCGCCCTCCCAGCTGCACATCGACGTGTACACGCAGGTGAGCATCACGTTCACAGGCACGTCGCGACCCCGCTCGTCATAGATCCTGAAAGCGCTCGCTACGTCGGCCACAGGGATCCCATATGCCCCGTAGGCATCGGCAAGCACCTGGTTCGAAGCTGCAACAAGCCGGGTCGACCCCGCGGCGATGTCCTCACCACCCGACACGAGCCAATAAGCGAGGTTCGGGTTGTAGTAGTTCATCGCAACGATCGGAACGCCAGGGGCGGCCGCCTTGAGCTCGGGCAAGATGGTCGCCTGCAGGTTGAACGACGCGTTGGCGACAACGTCGGCAACGCAATCAGGCGTCGGGTCGGCGCAGCGGAGCAGGTCGTTGGCACCGAGGGTGATGGTGATCAGCGCGATCTCGCCCTCGTGTGCTTCGAGGTATTCGACGGTCGAGGCAAGCTGCGACGTGTCGCCAAAGCCAAACGGGGCATCCGTTCCGTAGCACAGCGACCCGCCTTCGGGCCCATCCTCACCAT
>CAJQOW010000093.1 GCA_905480055.1 uncultured Acidimicrobiia bacterium | reverse complement strand
CGGGACGAGGGGGTGGACCCGGCAAGGCTTGGCAGACTTCACATCCTCGAGGTCCAGCGACTCATCCGCTTCATGCCCAAGGTGGTGATCGCTGTGGTACCCGGATGGGCCGTCGGTGGCGGACACAGCCTGCACGTGGTGTGCGACCTCACTATCGCATCGGCCGAGCATGCGGTCTTCAAGCAGACTGACGCCGATGTCGCGAGCTTTGATGGCGGCTACGGCTCAGCCCTCCTCGCCAGGCAGGTCGGACAGAAGCGAGCTCGCGAGATCTTCTTCCTCGGCTTCGACTACTCGGCACAAGAGGCGTACGACATGGGGATGGTCAACGCTGCCGTGCCGCACGCCGAGCTCGAATCCACTGCCCTCGAGTGGGCACGCACGATCACGGCGAAGAGCCCAACGGCTCAGAAGATGCTGAAGTTTGCCTTCAACCTCCCAGACGACGGACTCGTCGGTCAGCAGCTGTTCGCCGGCGAAGCAACCAGACTCGCCTACGGCACGGATGAGGCCCAGGAAGGGCGTGACGCCTTCCTCGAGAAGCGCGATCAGGACTATTCCTCGTTCCCGTGGCAGTTCTGACCAGGTGAGGGCGATCCTATGAATCCCTGGGTGATGGCTGCCCGGCCAGCAACCCTTTCTGCCGCTGTTGGCCCCGTCCTGATCGGTGCCTCGAGCGCCTGGCGGGGCGGTGAGTTCGCATGGCTGCCATTCGTCGTCGTGATGTTCTCAGCCTTGGCCATCCAAGTGGGTGTCAACTATGCGAACGATCTGGCTGATGCACAAAAGGGCGCAGACACCGATGCCCGCATCGGTCCGCAACGAGCCGTCGCAAGCGGTGTGATCTCCGAGTCCGCAATGAAGAAGGGCATCCTGATCGCGTTCGGTCTCGCTGGGCTCGGTGGCCTGTACCTCATCTGGTACGCAGGGTGGCCCATCTTCGTCATCGGCGTTGTCTCGATCATCGCAGCCCTCGGCTACACCAACGGGCCGATCCCGTACGGCTACTACGGACTTGGCGAGCTGTTCGTGTTCATCTTCTTCGGACTCGTGGCAACGATCGGGACACGATACGTCTTCGGGCCATCGATCCCGTCAGAGGTCTGGGTGGGAGGCATCGTGATGGGCCTGCTGGCTGCAGGGATCCTGGAAGCGAACAACATCCGCGACATCGACACCGATCGGGCGGCGGGGAAACGAACCCTGGAGGTTGTCCTCGGCAGACAGAAGTCACGGTATCTGTACGCCGTGACGGTGTGGCTCGCGTTCGTGATGATCCTCTTCGGATCGATGGTGGGTTGGTTTCCCGTCTTCTGCCTGATCGCGGTTGCCGTCGCACCGCTGACGATCCCGCTCGTGCGGACCGTCTTCGAGGAGACATCGGGTCCTGCACTCATCGGGGTGCTCAAGGGCACGGCGCAGGTGCAACTCTTCACCGGACTGTTACTCGCACTCGGCATCGCGTTCTGACCCGGTAGGCTGCTCGTTCGTGGCCCCCACTGATCGAACCATGCAGTTCTGCACCGACCTCGTGGCCGGGCTGGCTGACAGCGGCGTCACTGTCGTGTTCATCTCGCCAGGTTCCCGCAACACGCCGCTGACCCTTGCCGTGGCGCGTGAGCCTCGGATACGGGACATCAACGTGCGTGATGAGCGTTCAGCAGGTTTCATGGCCGTTGGGTACGCGAAGGCAACGGGGATACCTGCCGCTGTGCTCTGCACGTCAGGCTCCGCGGCGACCCACTACTTTCCTGCAGTCGTCGAAGCAGATCAGGACGGCATCCCGCTGATCGTGTTGACCGCCGACCGGCCACTTCATCTTCGCACCACCTACGCACCGCAGACGATGGACCAGGCTGACCTGTACGGCTCACACGTCAAGGCCTTCATCGATGCAACCGACCCGTCAGCAGATGGCCGGGCGTTGGGTGCACGGATTGCTGCTGATGCGATCGATGCAATCGCCGGTGCGATCCACTGCAATGTGCCCCTCGACGAGCCGCTGGTGCCCGAGGAGCTACCGGAGGTTCCCGAGCCACAGCCCCTCGACCGGCCGGTTGTCGAGTACCGCGGCCCCACCGACACCCTTGAAGGCCTTGTGGGTCGACGAGTCCTGATTGTTGCCTCTGGTCACCAGGCCGACGGTTTTGCTGAGGCCCTGGACACCACGGCGAGGGCGCTCGGGGCACCGATCATCGCCGATCCCCGTACACGAGTCCATGGGCCCAGTGTCATCCACCACGGTGATCTGCTCGTTTCGGCCCGCCGAGGCGACACCCGCGTGCTCGATGCCCTGAAGCCAGACATCGTGCTTCGGCTCGGCCCACTTCCGACCTCGAAGCCATTGTGGGAGTGGCTTGCAGCGTCTGGCGTCGAGCAGATCCTCGTCCATCACAGCCGGCTGCTCGACCCCCTGGGGTCGGCCTCGACGATGATTGATGCCGATCCAACCGCATTCCTTCAGCACAATCCAGCCGCCCAGCCAACACCAGCCGACTATCTGGAGCGATGGTCAATGCTCGATGCGGTGGCAGGGGCAGCCTCGGCCCTGGCGATCGAGGCCCTTCCCTTCCCGAACGAACCTGAGATCGCTCGATCGCTCATGGCGCAAACACCGGCTGGTTCAACCCTGTATGTTGCATCTTCCCGACCGATCCGGGACCTGGACGCATTCGGGGTCGGACGTCCCGACGTGGCCGTGCTCGCCAACCGTGGCGTCAATGGGATCGACGGAACGATCTCCACCGCCATCGGCGCTGCGCTCGCCGGAGACCCTGTCGCCCTACTGATCGGCGACATCGCCGTTCTCCACGATGCAACCGCCCTTGCCGAAGCCGCTGCGCTCGGCGTCCCGCTCCGTGTGATAACGGTCAACAACGATGGTGGAGGGATCTTCTCGTTTCTCCCGCAAGCCTCGAGTGATCAGATCGAAACCGAGGTGTTCGAACGACACTGGGGAACTCCGCACGGTTTGTCCCTACGAAACGTTGCGGCGGCGTTGGGGATGCAAGCACGTCTGACAACCGATCTTGGAGCGTTCCGAGCGGCAGTGAGCAAGCCGATCGATGGTGCCGAACTCATCGAGCTTGTCACCGATCGACGATCCAACATCGCCCACCACGAAACGATCAGGACTGCCGTGTCCGAGGCGCTACGTGGCAGCGACGAGGTCCAGTAGGGGCCGTAGCTTCAGCCTCGTCTCGAG
>CAJQOW010000092.1 GCA_905480055.1 uncultured Acidimicrobiia bacterium | reverse complement strand
GGCAAGGGCAGCTTCGAACGAGTTATGGCTGGCTTCGACCACCTGAGGGCCAAGGGAGTCGATGTCAACGTCTTGTGCACCGTGCACGCCTCGAATCAGAACCACCCGCTCGATGTCTATCGCTTCTTCCGGGATGACATGGGTGTTCAGTTCATCCAGTTCATCCCGATCATCGAGCGCTCGACCGAAACGCTGCTGCCGTTGGCGAACCTCGGGTGGAGTACGGAGCGCAAGGAGAAGCGTCCTCTCTACACCCAGACCGGGCATCATGTGACCGAGCAAAGTGTGACAGCCGACGGGTTCGGGGCGTTCCTGAACGTGATCTTCGATGAGTGGGTTCGCAACGATGTCGGCGACGTCTACGTCCAGATGTTTGATGTCGCCCTGGCCAACTGGCACGGTGAGCCACCGGGCCTTTGCATCTTCTCGGAGACGTGCGGTCTCGCGCTGGCCATGGAGCACAACGGGGACCTCTACTCGTGTGACCACTTCGTCGAACCGGACCACCTGCTGGGGAACATCCTGGAGACGCCGATGATCGACCTCGTTGCTTCGGCGAAGCAGAAGGAGTTCGGCCAGGCGAAACGATCGACCCTCCCGCAGTTCTGCCTCGACTGCGATGTTCGGTTTGCGTGCAACGGTGGGTGTCCGCGGAACCGGTTCATCGACACGCCCGATGGCGAGGGCGGACTCAATTACCTATGCGCCGGCTACAAGGACTTCTTCCATCACGTCGATCCCGCTATGCGGATGATGTCGAGGCTTCTGCATCAGGGAAGGGCGCCGGCTGAGATCATGCGACTCGGTGTACCGCGCGAGAATGACTGAACCAGCCGGGACATCGTCGGCACGGCGCCGAGGGTTCAACGAGGGGAGATGCAGATAGTGGACGCGCTGCTGGCGATCGTGCAGGTATCGGTACTGGTGTTCGTCGTCTCATCGATGTTGGCGATGGGACTCAGCTTGACCATGCCAGAGATCATCGCTCCGCTCAAGAATGTCCGCATGGTCGTGCTCGCCTTGTTGGTCAACTTCGTTGCTGCCCCTCTCGTTGTCTGGGGGATTCAGGCGGTCATGGATCTCGACGACGACATCTACACGGGTCTCGTTCTCCTGGCGACCGCGGCTGGTGCGCCGTTCCTCCCGAAGCTCGCGCAGGCGGCGAAGGGCAACGTCGCGTTCTCCGTAGGGCTGATGGTGTTGTTGATGGTCGTCACCGTCGCGTATATGCCGATCGTCCTGCCACTCATCCTTTCCGGTGCCACAGTGAGTGCCTGGGATATCGCAAGTTCGCTGATCTTCCTGATGATGCTTCCCCTGGCCATCGGTCTCGGCATGAAGGCAAGATGGGCGGGTACGGCAGACGGGCTGCAGCCGATCATGACCCAGGCCTCCTCCATCGCCCTGCTGTTCCTCCTTGCGGGAGGGATCATCCTTCAGTGGGACGGCATCGTTTCCCTCTTCGGGACGGGTGGCTTCATCGCCATGATCCTGTTCATCCTGATCATGCTGGGCTTGGGTTTTGTCTCGGGTGGATCGGACCCCGGTACGCGATCGGTGCTCGGACTCGGAACAGCCCAGCGCAACATCTCGGCCGCTCTCGTCGTTGCGGCGCAGAACTTCTCCGATCAGCCGGACGTGGTGACCACGGTCATGGTTGCCGCCCTCGTGGGACTCGTGATCCTGCTGCCTCTCGGAGCCGAGCTTGGAAGAAGGATGCCGGACTCAACCGTCGGGTGAGGCCAGCGTCGCCACTACCGCCTCACGGTTCGGTGGTGCGTCGAGGTCAGCTCTTGGCCCAGGTCCAAGCCTTGTCCTCATCCTCGAACCATTCAACCTGCTGTGCGTAGAACGGCTGTGCGAGCTTCGCCATGTACTTGCCCCATGACTGATCGCCGACGAGCGCCATGCGCTCGATCGAGTTCTTGAATTCCTTGCCGAAACCGAAATCCGATCCCCACGCGTCGACCTTCTCCCATGTGAAATCCGACATGTCGATGAGAAGTCTGATCGCTCCGTACTGTTTCACCGCAGCCTCGACCGAGGGCACCAGCGTGCCGTAGTCCTCCTTTGTCACGTCGCCGACGACGCGATACCCGAGAACGTTGTCCTCGCTGTTTCTCATTTGTTGGATCACTTCAACCTCCGAGTTGCGATTGATCTCTACTGGATATCGGCGGGAGCGTCGCCAGCGGTCACCTCGATCGCCGCTTCATCGACGTCGATGACGCCACGGTCGCGCAGGAGAACCCGTTTCGCTCGTGCTGGCTTGTCGCCAGCATCGCTTGCCGCTGCCTTGGCATCCTTGATCCGCTCGCCGCGTTCCACTTCGAGCTTGAGGAGCGTCTCGTGGACGTTGTGACGCTGTTCCTCGGTGGCAGGTGCAAGCTGGTACGCGGCATGGACGAAGTCAGCCGTGTCGCCGCGATAGTCGTGGCCGAATGACTTGAACTGGCCCGGCACCACGCGCATTGCGTTCATGGCGTCAATCATGATCTGGACGAAGGTGATGAGCGGCACCCATTGCATGCCTTCGGGAACGTTGCGGCCCCGTGCGCTTCCCGTCAACCACGGTGGACGTTTCACGGCCCAACGGAAGGACATCTGCGCGATGGGATCGTTGTCGTGGTCAACAATGACCGCACGGAGCTTCTTGCGCTCATCCTCCGACAGCTCCTCGTACTCACCGAAGTTGTCGAACGCCTTGACTGTTCCGGGGGAGACCAGCTGGCCCCGACCCTCACGCATACCCGTCTTGGACCACTTGGCGAGTCCGACCAGGCCGAACCAGAGCGCATGGTCGATCCCATAGTGGTCGAATCCTTCGATGCCCTGGAACATCACCACGTCTGACGAAGCCCATGACCCGAGGCTCTCGCCGAATATGACGACCTTCGGACGTTTCTCCTCAGGCACCGAGGCAAGTCGCATCTTGACGCCCCACAGCAATCCTCGGAACTGTGTCCTGCCGAGGGCGACTTTCTGCACCTCGAGGAACGACGGGCCTCGCCCGTACTGGATGCAAGCAGTTGCGACATCGCCTCGCGTGTACAGCTCCATCGCCTCGATCATCGTCTGGTCGACCCAACCGGTGCCGGTAGGGCAGAACAACAGCAAATGGGATCGATCGAAGGCTCCGAGACGCTCCATCTCATCGAGCATCATCTCGGAACGGCCGGATGGGTACAGCGGGTCGCTGTTGACACCGACGAAGCACCGAATCGGGTGGGCGATGGCCTTCTCGCCCATCGTGGACTCGATGAGGTCCGGAGTGACGACGTCCGTGACGAAACGTCTTCCCTGGAGCCCTAGTTCATTGAAGGGTGAGATGCTCTTCGTGCCTGCCGACACGTATGGGTTGTCCGGTGGCGTCGCATAGGCGGGCTCGATCTCTTCGTTCTTGCGAGCGATCAAGCCGACAACGCTGAAGTAGAAGGCGGTTCCCCCAATCGCCCACACACCCGCGTTCAAGGCCCTGCCGATCGCAGCGTGGCCTCGATCCTCACCGAAGTATCGAACGGAACTCCGCCTCGACGCCATGAACGCACTTCCGATTCCGCGTCCGAGCGATGCGACCGCGAACCCGATGCCGATCGATGCCGGGAGCGTGGCCCGTTTGTCGTCCTCGCTCCACGGCTCGATCACGGACTCGCGCTCGGCCAGGAGCTCCTTGGAGTAGTACATGGCTCCTGCGAAACCAGCGGCGCCCATGACGATTGGCCTGAGCCCGGATTTCGACGGTACGCGGTTGCGCGCTTCCATGCCGGCCTCGTAGATAGCGCTTCCTGCGGCCCCGGATGCGAGCAACCGCCCAGCCGCCCGAACCGACGCCTTGGCGGTTGGTTCGTCATCGGTCTCGGGGATCCGACTCAGCGCCAGGCCAGCGCTTGTTGCGACGGCACGCGCCGCCATCCGGATTGCAAACGGGGACGAGTTGGGCACAACGCGCCGTATGCCCGCATCGACACCTCGGCCGACGAGTTCGCCTGCAAGAACCGACAGCCCTGCAGCGATGCCCTGATGCACGGCTGCACGGGGCATCAGCGAGGGCCCGAACGCGGCAAACAGTGCGCGTGTCTTGAGCGGTGCGCTCGGTCCGCTCAGGACAGGGTTGATCCGATCGTTGACCTTGCTGGCCACGGTCATGAGCATCTCAGAGCGTTCCATCTTGCATCCCTTCATCGGTTGCTCTCGACGCGGTCAGGTCACCTGCCGGCGTCACATCTGGGCGTCGCCCGAGGGAACTACCCCTGGGGCAGATCGTCTTCGGGAGCTGCCGGTGGTGGTGGCGGCGGGGTCTGTGCATCCAGCTGGGCCTGACGGGCAGCCTGCTCGGCCTGCTGCTGTGCGGCGAGCTCTGCTTGGCGTTGCTGCTCAGCACCCTTCTTGGCGCCGCTGCGGCTGGCGAACCAGATGACCACTCCGAGAATGATGACACCAAGGATGATCAGCACCCAGATCGCGGCTGAATTCGTGGACGAGTCATCTGAACCCGACTCGCTGCCGCCGGAGGGAGCCTGCGTCGTCGCCGGAGCCTCCGTGGTCGCCGGAGCCTCTGTCGTTGCCGGAGCCTCTGGTGTTTCTCCGCCACCTTCGCCCGTGGTTGGGGTAGTGCCCTCCGAGCACGCCGAAACCAGCAGAATCGCTGCCATCAGGGCGATGAATAGGGCGATCCGAGGCCGGCGTGTATCTCTGGCTGTGCGCATGTCGTTCTCCTTGCGTGCTCAGTCGACTGACGAAGATCCTAGGGGCGCCGTGAACCGCCCGTTGCCAGCGTACGATGTTGGTGGGGCTGGGCAAAGCTGGACGCAGGTGGCACGGAGCGTTGCGTGCGCGCATCTGGGTGTCTGTCCATGACGACGTATCGCCCGAGGGGGGGATGGTGTCGCCGCTGACCCGCTACGGCTTGTCGAAGAGGCCACTTCCACTGGAGTCGGCGAGGTTCTCGATGCGAAGAGCGAGGTTTGCCCGCGCCTGTGCGAGGGTGTCCTTCGATGTTGTGAGGTGGGAGCGATCTCGCTCAAGAGCGTCGTAGTCGACGGCGTCCCCTGCGTCGATCGATGACTGCACGCGCTGTTCGTTTTTGAGATAGGTGACTTCGGCATTGGCCCTGTCGACCATGGCCTTGTGCGCGGAGCCAAGTGCTTCGTTCACCCCTGCGATCTCGTGCCGTTCGGCCCGGTTGTGCCGTCGCTCCTTGAATGTGTCCGACGGTCCCGCGAGCTCATCGATCGCGATCTGCGTGGAGTTGATCCTCTCGGGAAGGCCCGTCCACAGCTCGCTGGGTTGCTCGTCGTTCAACACTGCCCGTGCGTGTGCCGCAGCGACGTCCTCGGTCATATCGACATACAGCTGCCAAGCGTCCTTCAGGGACTGGAACGGCTCGTCGGGCGGTGTCGTCATTGCGTGGTCCCCTCTGAAGTCGGCGCCCGGGTGCATCGGCTGCCCGGATGGAAGGGCGGAGGACAGCATACGCAGCGACCACCCTCCGTGGCTAGTCGAATTCGTGAGCGCAGCAGGCCGACGGCAAGCTCGAATCGTGTCCAGCATCAGCTCCGGAGGAAGGTCTCGGTTGACTCCCACAGGGATTCGGTCTCGTCGATTCTGCTGGTAGCGGTCTTGGGCATGTCCCGCGCCACCTGGGCAACGAGCAACTCTGCTCCTGCAACAGCTGGCAAGGAGCTGTCGAATGGTCCAACCGCAGGTACGGTCACGTGGCACCACAGGTCGGTGAGCGCGGCGAGCGGTGACAGCGGACCGTCGGTGATGGCGACCAGAGTCAGGCCCCTTCGAACGAGTGCCTCTGCGGCGAGTTGCGTGGTCCGACGATATCTCAGGAAGTCAAGCACCACGGCGGTATCAGCGGATGTGGCACCGCCGAGGGTGCGGCCGATCGCGTGATCCTCGACGAGGCGAACGTTGC
>CAJQOW010000091.1 GCA_905480055.1 uncultured Acidimicrobiia bacterium | reverse complement strand
CAACGTGATGTTCGACCTCCTACCGATGGAGGGCGCAGCGTTCCAATCACTATTTGGGCCGCAGTACATGACCGGCTGGGAAATGAGCATCGACCAGTTCCAGCGACACCCTGGCCTGAACCGCGCCCAGATGGAGCTTGTGTCGTCCAGGACGTCGGTCCACAACGAGTGCTTCTACTGAGTACTCAGCCACGTCACGATGCTCCGTGCGAGCTCACTCGCTTTCGAATATCCACTCGAGATCACAGCCGTGATCGATCCTTCGGTCCCGACAGGCGTACCGGGAGGCAACCTGCTCCTTCGCCTTGTCGATGCGGTTATCGCTGATAGCGAGCCCCTGCCACAGATCCACGCGGAAGTAGTCGACGAACTCGGCCCCGAAGCCCTGGTAGATGCGGCTGCCGTGCTCGGCAACTTCGAGATGATGAATCGTGTGGCCGAGGCGAGTGGGATTCCCGTGCCCACCCAGTTCATCGACCGCGAGCGTGAGCTGGTCGACCTCCTCGACATCGAACGGTTCATCAAGCACTGACCGACAGGGTCCCGACCGGCACCATTGCCGATCGGGACACCACGTCGTTCCGAGGGAGGAATCCTCTAGACGGTGACAACCTCCTTTGGTTCGTCCAGATCAATTTCGCCCGCCGTGTCGTCCCTGGGAGTCACGAGGACGAGCAAGCTTGGGAGCACCAGCAGGGCAACCAGCAGCGACAGCACGATCATCACTGCGGTCAGGAGACCGAAGGTGGCAAAGATCGGCGTCGGCGCCAGGGCCATGATGAGGAAGCCGAGCACTGAGGTGAGTGCAGAGAGGACCAACGCCCCTCCTGTACCCGCTCCCGCACGACGGACCGCATCCAGACGGCCGCCCTCGCCGTCCAACTCTTCGCGGAATCGAGCCGTGAAGTGCGTCGAGAAGTCGATTCCGACCCCAACAGCGATAGCGGCGATGGTCGCAGTGACCACATTCACGCTGTAGCCGAAGGTCGCCATGAAGGCGTACACCCCGACAACCACGAGTCCGATAGGGAGCACCGAGACCAGTGCAAACCGGAACGACCGCAGCATGAACGCAGCGATCACCAGTGCAAATGCCAGCGCTAGCGGCAGCGACACGACCATCGATCGGGTGAACGCTTCCATGCTGTAGTACGAAGCGATGACATCACCCGAGACACTGGCTGTCACACCGGTCGAAGCTGCCTCGTACGCATTGGCCGAAGCAACGAGCTGGTCGTTGACAGGAACGATGATGTCGCCTTCGGTGTAGCTACCAACCTGTATCACGATTGCCGTGCCTTGTCGGTCTCCGAGGTCGGCGAGAATTCCACCTACATCCTCAGCAGAAACAGCAGGCTGGCCGTCTGGCGTCATCACGCCAACACGATGTGCGTGTGCGTAGATGGCCGCAACGGCTGCCTTCGTATCCGGAATCAGGTCTCCGTCAGAGTCTGTCAGGGCCGGGCCCTGCGCTTCGATCTCGGCACGGGCTGGCGAGGCCATCACCATGCGCACGATGTCTCCAGCGTGCGGCCGGACGATCAGTTCGCCGCTGGAGTTTCGCCCGAACTGTGCGGGTGATGCAGCAAGCTCGGTGACGATTCCGTCGATCGCAGTAAGGTTGGCTGGATCGGCAAGATCTCCCTCGAGATAGATGTAGGAGCTTCCCTCGCCGCTCGAAGGGAAGTGCTCGGTGACACGCTCGATCGACTGGGCGAAGTCAGTATCGGTCGACAGCATGTCCTCGATCCGGAATCCCGACTCCACTGTCGTCGCCTTGGCGAACGCCAACAGGCCGATGACCACAACGATTGGGATCGTGATGTAGCGCCACCTTGCCAAGAAGCCGACGCCCGTGCCAACAGGCTTGAGGCCATGAGCTGCACCGGTGTGACCGTGGACGAGGGGTGCCCCTCGGAGGGCCGCGCGTCGGTTGCGGCGCCTGGTGACTGCGGCGGGTATGGCGATCAGGGCAACCACGAAGGCACCCAGTGCAATCGCACCAGCGGTAGGCATGACCGCTGCCAGGGCAACGGCGAGACCGCCGACGACTGCCATGGCAAGAGCTCCGACGACGTATGCGAACTTCGAGAGGCCTTTGACCGGATCGTCACCGACGAACTCTTCCAAACCGACCGTGACCCGGGGAGCTATCTGACCCAACAGCACGTATGCCCAGATCAGGGAGATGGCGGCGCCGATGCCGAACTGGATGATCGCCTCGGTGCCTGATGCGGCATTTGCAAGGAACGCGGCGACTGATGATGAGACGGCCAGAAGCATTGCGGTGAACACCGCTGTCATGCCAAGCGGGTACGCCCGCTCTGCCGTGTTGCCTTGTTCAACCTGTGACTCGCGCACTCTGCCGACGCCGTGGATGTAGAAGTCCACACCGAAGCTGATCATCGCAATGGGAACGATGAAGGACAGGAGCATCGAGCCCATCTTGAGTCCGAGCAGGGACGACGTTCCGTAGTACGCAAGGGCGGTGGCCGTGAGGCCGGCTCCGACAACCACTGCGGACCAGTAGGAGCGATGCACGAGCGCCACGAGCAGGATGATGAGGGCGACGGCCAGGAAGATGAACGGCGCAGACTTCTCTGCCGCCTCTCCGAATGCCAGTTCGTTGTCGATGGCGACACCAATCGAGTCGGTCACAACCGCACCGTCTCGGAACTCTGCTTGTACATCCCTCAGCCAGGTCTCCTCCGCGACGGAGTCGGCGAATCCGCTCGAGTCATAGATGACCTGGGTTGAGAACGCTGGCGCTTCCCAGCCAGCGGCCGTCCGCTCGGCCTGCTCGGAAAGGGAGTAGCGCATCTCCGAGAATGGAGCGTCCGTTGCGAAGATGGCATCAAGCGACGCTCTGACATCGGCGTCGGAGGCCGAGGCAAGGCCTCCCGGCAACGTGGCGTCCACGATGTCGGCTATCGACATCACACCGGGAATGGTGGCGCCACTGTCTGTGTCATACCGATCGACGAGGTGCTGAGCATTCACGGGATTTGTGCGCACGGCATCAGATCTCGTCTTCCACTCGAGGAGTGCGTCCCGCGTGAGGACATTCGCACCGCGTTCGGACGACTCAACAAGCCACATCTCTCCGGCAACCGTCGATTCGCTCTGCAGGG
>CAJQOW010000090.1 GCA_905480055.1 uncultured Acidimicrobiia bacterium | reverse complement strand
CGACCCTGAGCACCAGGCCGCGGTCGCTGGCGCATTCGCCTGGGCCCTGACGATCGAAGGTGGCCCCCAAACGGGGCTCACCTATGTGTTGGGGCCGGGCAACACCGTCGCCGGTCGAGCAGGAAACTGTGAGATCTTCCTGCCAGACGTGACCGTCTCACGCGAGCATGCACGGTTCGCAGTCGATGCATCCGGATTGTCGATGGCCGACCTTGGCTCCACCAATGGGACGTACGTCAATGGGCAACGGCACGAGGCGGGCCTGCTGACCGAGGGTGACGAGCTGATGATCGGCAAGTTCCACCTCCGCGTGTCCAGGGGCCATGGCTGAGCTCCGCGCAGTCGGGTCAAACCCGAGGCGCAGCCACACGATCGGCGAGGTCATCAATGTCCTGAGACCGGAGTTCCCGGATATCACCGTTTCCAAGATCAGATTCCTCGAGAGCAAAGGCCTCGTCAGGCCTGATCGATCGGCCTCCGGCTACCGGATGTTCAGCGACGACGACGTCCAACGGATTCAGTACATCCTCTCAGAGCAGCGCGACCACTATCTGCCGCTCAAGGTCATCAAGTCGAAACTGACTGCATGGGAGCACGGCGAAGAGTCCCCGATAACCCCTGAGTCCGGGCCACCGCCTGAGGCCTATTTCTCTTCCTCTGGCGTTTCGCTGAACGTGTCGGAGATATCCCGATCGTCGGGGCTGAGCAGAGAACAGCTCAGCGAGGTAGTCGAGGAGGGCATCCTCGTGCCCACGGAACTGCCTGATGGCTCGTATTCATTCACCGATGCAGACCTTCAGATCGCCCGCGCCGTACACCGTCTCCTGGCCCGTGGACTCGAACCACGCCACCTTCGGCCGCTACGCCTCAGCGCAGATCGCCAGGTCGACCTCCTCGGCCAGCTCGTTGCCCCGCTGCTACGCCATCGGAACCCCGACAACCAACGACGGTCCTCGGAGATTCTTGCGGACACAGCCCAGGCCTCAGCACTCATTCAAGAAACGATGGTCCGCAGTAGGCTTCGCAAACTACTTGAACACTGATGTTTGCAGCCTCAATCGCCTCTCTCGCACTAGCCGCAACCGTGCTCGCACCACCCGTGGTGTCCCAGCCGGTTGGCATGGACGCGTCCGTTCCACCAAAGCTGACGGCAGAGCGCTGGATCGTCTACGACGCCGACAATGACGTAGTCCTCGCCTCGTGGAACGCAAACGATCAGGCGCCCATGGCGTCGGTCACCAAGGTGATGACGTCGATGATCGTGCTCGAGAATGAAGACCTGGCCACGCTGGTCACCGTCCCCAACTTCGCGACGAATGCGCGGGGCTCAACGGCCGGCCTCGTAGCAGGGGAGCAGTGGACCGTCGGCGACCTCCTGATTGCAATGATGGTGCGGTCCGGAAACGATGCGGCGCTCACACTCGGCTATCACGTCGGAGGCGAATCCAACGACAACTTCGTTGCGATGATGAACGCCAAGGCACAAGAACTCGGCATGACGTCCACCAGCTTCGCCAACCCGGCAGGCCTTGATGCGGAGGGCCACTATTCATCGGCTCGCGACCTCCTCACCCTGATCATCGCTTCCCAGGAATACCCCGACATCCAGCGGCTTTCCCGGATCAAGACGGTCGCGATGCCTCCCGATCCCAACGGCAAGGAACGCAAGTTCAACAACACCAACAAGCTGCTCGGGACATTCCCAGGCAATGTGGGGCTCAAGACGGGTGACACGCCGTGGGCCGACAAGGTCCTACTCGGCGTCACCGAACGCGCAGGCCGACCGATCTACTCCGTCGTGATGCATTCCGACAACCACTTCGCCGACACGGCTGAGATCGTCGAGTGGGCCTACACGACATACTCGATCAACGACCGATGGCTTCGGCCTCTCTACAGCGAGGACGGAGGGGGAGCCACAACGGGCACCGGACTCGAACTCACCGAGAGCCACGAACGCAGGCTTCGGGCATTGGCGCCTCTCAGCGACGGACGATGGAATACCTCGTCCCTCGAAGATCTTCCCAAGGCCGAGGCCATAGGCCGATGGATTCGAGAGGCCATCCCCGGTGTCGCCGGTGGCTGATCACGTCAACAGGCTCGCCGACCATGGTCGCTAAACGTTTCGTCGAGCTGATCGACGAGAAGACCCTCCAGCGCAGGGTTGCCGAAATCGGCGAGGAGATCACCAACGACTACGCAGGTGAGGACGTTGTGGTCGTGTGCATCCTGAAGGGCTCCCTCCTGTTCATGAAGGATCTCATGGACCATTTGCCGCTGACCTACACGAGCGAGTTCATCTCGCTGACCCGTTTCGGCAGGGACGGTCGGGTTTCTGTGGCACTCGACGTCTCCGTGCCGCTCGATGGACGGGACGTACTGATCGTGCTCGACATCGTCGACACCGGCCTCACGCTCAACACGATCCGCACCATGATTTCCGCCCATGGTGCACGATCCGTCCGCACCGCAGCACTGCTCGACAAGGCGCCACGACGCATCATCGATGTCGACGTCGAATACCGCGGCTTCGAAGTCGGCGATGAATACCTCCTGGGCTACGGCCTGGACCATGCAGGGCTGTATCGCAACCTCAACTCGGTGTGGGCAGTCATGGACATGGAACACTTCACCAACGATCCCCTGGGCTTCTCTGAGATCGCATTTCCTGACACGAGCACCGGTGCGGCCCGGTGATAGGGTGAGGGCATGAGCGACCGCGTCCCTCTCGACTTCATCGGAATCCGTGTGGAGCTGCCCACGAACACGCCGATCCTGCTCCTCAAGGAGCGATCGGGGGACCGGTACCTGCCGATTTGGATCAACACGCCCGAGGCGACGTCGATCGCCCTTGCCCATGACGGATACTCACCGCAACGTCCCATGACGCACGATCTCCTGACGTCAGTCATCGAGGAGCTCGGTGCAACGGTCGAAGAGATTGTGATCACCGAATTGCGGGGCGGAACGTTTTTCGCCGATCTCGTGCTGAAGGTGGGGGAGGACACCCACACGATCTCCTCACGGCCATCTGACGCTGTTTCTGTGGCGGTGCGAGTCGACGCACCGCTGTTCGCTGTCGGTGATGTCCTCGATGAAGCCGGCGTCCACATCAGCGATGAAACCGAAGAGGACGAGATCGCCAAGTTCCGCGAGTTCCTTGACGACATCGATCCCGACGATTTCGAGTCTTCAGGCCACAATCAGTGAACCTTCCCCGGAACCTGCAAGCCGGTCTCATTGCACTTGTTGCGGTGATCGTCGTGGGAACCGTCGGCTTCATGTTCCTGAGCGATCTCTCATTCGGCGAAGCCATCTACGTCAGCATCATCACGATCACCACACTCGGGTTCGCGCCGGGCATTGAATCACTCGACGGACTCGAGCAAACCTGGCTCGTGATCGTGCTCATCTCGGGTATGGGGGCAGCGGTCTACACGCTGACCGCAACGATGGAGTACGGTTTCGAGACGGTCATCGGTTCAGATCACCGGAGGCGAAGAAGAATGGCAAGAGAGATTCGTGGCATCTCTGACCACGTGATCGTGTGCGGCTACGGACGTGTGGGCTCGATGGCGGCCGACCACCTGCTCAGGACCGGTGTGTCCGTGGTCGTCATCGAGAGCAAGCCGGAACCCCTCCACGACGCGATCGAGGCAGACGTCCCTGTTGTGGAGGGTGACGCTACGCGCGACGAGGTGCTCTTCGAGGCGGGTATCGAGCGGGCGCGTTCCCTGATCGCCTCGGTGGAGGGTTCCTCAGACAACCTGGTGATAACGCTGTCGTCGAAGGCCATCCGGTCGGACCTGCCGGTGACCGCCAGGGCCATCGATGCCCAGACCGAGAAGAAGCTCAGCCTCGCAGGGGCCGATGCGGTCGTGACTCCCGAGCTCGTTGGCGGCCTCAGAATGGCAGCGCTCGCCACGCAGCCGGGGCTTGCCGAGTTCATCGAGACCGTCGTCCTCGACACCGCCTCCGAGTTTCGGATCGAACGGTTCATCATCAGCGATCAATCCGCGGTCGTGGGGCATTCGCTTCGCGCCCTCGATCTGCGGAAGGACTCCGGAGCAATGGTGATCGGCGTCACCGGTTCCGGCGAACCCATGCGAGTGAACCCCGACCCTGATCAGCCATTCCGGGCTGGCGATGCCGTCTTCGGCATCGGAACAGAGGGCCAACTCGACCGCCTGCAGGGGATCATCGAGGGCCCGTGATCCGAGCCTGATCCAAACGATCATTGACTTGCGCGCGCGACGACCGTAACTTTCATGCTCGTAGTTCAACGGGCGGAATTACGACAGCGTAACCACTGGGTTAGGAGACGCAGAACATGACTGAATCAACAACCGACATCACGCTGGGCTTCCGCTCGCCGCAGGTGTGCAAGGTGGTGGGTATCACATACCGCCAGCTCGACTATTGGGATCGCACAGGCCTTCTCGGACCATCGCTTCAAGAAGCGTCCGGTTCTGGCACGCAGCGTCTGTACACCTTCCAGGACATCGTCACACTCCGCGTCGTCAAGCGTCTCAAGGACGCAGGCACCAGCCTCCACAAGATCAGACAGGCCTTCGATCAGCTCGAAGCCGAAGTCGGTTCGAACTGGCGGGAGCAGGACATCACCCTGCTCTCAGACGGCACCACGATCTATGCGGCCACCAGCCCCGAGGAAGTCGTCGACCTCCTGCAGAAGGGCCAAGGGGTATTCGGCA
>CAJQOW010000089.1 GCA_905480055.1 uncultured Acidimicrobiia bacterium | reverse complement strand
AGCCTGACCAGTTCGAGCTTCGGTACGTGATTGGCTCCTGTCGCAGGGTCGCGGCCAGCCGAAACGATGCCTCGCTCCATGCCCCTGACACCCGAATCGACATAGATCGCGGCTGCCAGCGCCTGGGCAGGGAACTGTTCCTGCGGGACGTGGCTGAGGATTGCTGCAGCATCGAGGAACACACCGTGCCCCCCGATGGGTGTGACGACCGGAATACCGTACTTGACGAGCGCCTCACCGAGATACCCGACCTGCCCCACGCGGGAGCGAACGTGGTCGTCGGTTGACACCATCTCCCTGATTCCCTGGGCCAGGGCTTCCATGTCCCTTCCGGACATCCCGCCGTAGGTGTGGAGTCCTTCGAAGGCGACCAGCATCGCACGAGCCCGCCGCGCAAGGTCAGGATCGCGTACAGCGAGGAATCCACCGATGTTGACGAGGTTGTCCTTCTTCGAGGACACGGTTGCGCCATCGGAGTGTGCGGTGATCTCACCGAGGATCTGGGCGATCGTCCAGTCCTCGTAGCCGCCCTCTCGCTGCTGGATGAAGTAGGCATTCTCGACTGCCCGCGTCGCATCGAGCATCACCGGGATGTCACGTGCCGAGCAGTAGGCGTAGACGTCCTTGATGTTCGCCAGGGACGCCGGCTGGCCGCCGGCCATGTTGACGTTGGTTTCGAGCGACACATAGGAGACGTTGCCGGCGCCGTGCTCATCGACGACCGCGCTCAACTTCCCCAGGTCGATGTTGCCCTTGAAGGGGTGCATCGACTGTGGATCGTGTGCCTCGTCGATGATGACGTCGACGAAGTGCCCGCCCGCGTGTTCCTGGTGGTAGCGGGTGGTGGTGAAGTACATGTTGCCCGGCACGACATCGCCGGGCTTGATCAGGAGCTGGCTGAGGATGTGCTCCGCTCCCCTGCCCTGGTGCGTCGGGATGAGTTCTTCGTATCCGTAGACGTCGTGAACTGCCTCAACAAGCTTGTAGAACGAGGTCGCGCCAGCGTACGACTCATCGCCGAGCATGAGCGCCGACCATTGTCGATCCGACATGGCACTCGTTCCCGAGTCCGTGAGGAGATCGATGTAGACGTCTTCAGCGCGGAGGAGGAACGTGTTGTAGCCAGCATCCTCGATAGCTGCTCGCCGTTGCTCTCGCGTGGTCATCGAGAGCGGTTCGACCATCTTGATCTTCCAGGGTTCTGCCCAACTGCGGGTCATGCGGAGTCCTTTCGCTCAGATCTTGGTGAATGCTGTTGTGAGGTCGACGACGAGGTCGGCTGGGTTCTCCACTCCGACGGAGAGGCGAACGAGCTGATCCGTGATGCCGAGCTGTGCACGGACGTCAGGGTCGACACCGATGTGGGTCATCGATGCGGGATGCTCGATCAGGCTCTCGGTGCTTCCGAGGCTGACGGCCAGGTGGATGAGCTGGAGTGCATCGAGGAACCGGAATGCCCCGGTTTCGTCGGTGTCCACCCAGAACGAGATCATGGAGCCGGGTGCGTGGCACTGTTCGTCGTAGATCGCCTTCGCCGGATCGCTGTCTTCAATGAGCCCCAGATAGCTGACACTCAGGACCTTGGGATGGTCGGCAAGGAAGGATGCCACGACCTTGGCGTTGTCGACCTGACGCCGCATGCGCAGAGCCAGTGTTTCCAGGCTCCGCATCATCAGCCAGCCCGTGAGCGGCGTTGCCATGGTGCCGAGAATCGTCCGTGTTTCCGATACCTGTGCCATGAGGTCCGCCGAACCGAGCGCAGCTCCGGCGATCAGGTCCGAGTGGCCGCCAATGAATTTGGTCGCCGAATAGAGCACGATGTCGGCACCATGATCGAGGGGGTGTTGCCAGAGCGGTCCAAGGAATGTGTTGTCGACAGCCACCGGAACGACGTGGTCGTCGGTGCTGAAGTGATCTGCAAGCCTTCTCGCGTCCGCGATGGAGAACAGGTCGTTCGTTGGGTTTGCCGGTGTTTCGACGAGCACAATCGAGACCGGCTGGTCCCCGACTTTGTCGATGATGTCACCAATGGGCACGCCAGGATCCCATTGGACGCTTTCGATCCCCATGCGCTTGAGCGTGTGTTTCATGAAGTGGTCGGTCCCGCCGTACACGGGAGCCGAATGGATCACGATGGATTGTGGTTCCACAAAGGTGAGCAGGGTTGTCGTGATCGCGGCCATGCCCGATGCGAACACCAGTCCGGATTCGGCGCGATCCCACAGGGTGAGGCGCTTCTCGAGGATCTCGAGGTCGGGATTGTTCATCCGGGAGTAGACGAGTCCCATCTGCTCGCCGGGCTCGGCCTCGTCGAGGCCGTAAGCGAGTTCGAAGAACCGCTTCCCCTCGGCAGCTGAGGCGAAAGCGAACGTCGAGGTCTGGAATATTGGGCTCTTGATGGCGCCCTCGGACCACTCGGGGTGGTAGCCGTAGCCCATCATCAGGCTCTCTGGTGAGAGCTCGTGATCGCCGATGTTGCGTGTGTACTCGTCGTTCATGGTGTACGTCCTCGTATCTTCGCCACGAACGGAGTCCCGCCCGATATCTGTAGTATCGAACGACACGTTGAGGCAACGACTCTGAACCGAAGGAGATTCGCAAGATGTACGAACTCCCCGTACTTGACCGAACTGATCGAACGATCATCGCCATCCTTCAGAAAGATGGCCGTGTCTCCAACAAAGCGTTGGCTGCTGAGGTTGGCATTGCGCCTTCGACCTGTTCTGAGCGGGTGCAGAGGCTCCGCGACAGTGGCGTGTTCCGTGGCTTCCACGCCGAGGTCGAGCCTGTAGCGCTGGGCATCGGCCTGCAAGCGTTGGTCGTCGTGCGCTTGCGACGGCATGCCGAAGATCTCGTCAACCGCTTCTGGGATCACGCTGAAGAGATGCCGGAGGTCAAGGCTGTGTATCACCTGTCCGGAGGCAACGACTTCCTGTGTCATGTGGTTGTGAAGGACTCGGATCATCTTCGGCGCGTGGCCGTATCCGGCTTCACTTCGCTCCCCGAGGTCGCCCACATCGAGACCTCATTGATCTTCGAGCACCGATCGAAGCCTTCACTCCCCGATCTGACGGACGAATAGCGATCGTGGTGTTCGGCCACGCTTGGGTCGGTGACGCGTGATCACCAAGGTTGGTGTCGGCTTGCTTGTGGTGGGCTTCCTCGTGCAGATGTTCTCGGGGTACACCTACACGGTCGACTCGCCGGACGAATGTCCACAGGACTGGGAAGGCGACCGCGTGATCAGCATTGAGGTGTATGACGGTGAAGGCAATGTGAACGGGTATTGGTGCCTGGTTGAGGGATCGGTGACGCAGACGGGCAACCAGACGTATCACAACATCCCCGTTGGCAATCGGGCTGGCTACGCGCAGTGGTATGGGTTTGCGATCATGCTCGCCGGTCTCGTGCTGGTGAGCATCGGCCTGCTCCGTGGGCGGGCCACCGCTTCTGCCGACGAGTCCGACAGCCCTGCCCGGGAGGAGTAGGATCGCCCGATGGATTTCAAGGACGTAGCCCGCCAGCGTCGCAGTATTCGAAGGTACGCACCAACCTTGCCCGATCCTGCCCTGGTCGATGAGCTCATCGACTCCGCACGGCGAGCGCCAACGGCTGGGTTCTCGCAGGGCATCGACTTCCTCGTGATCGATGATCCAGATCACATGGCAGCTTTCTGGAGGCTCACTGCCGCCCCGGATGAGCCCGTGGCAGACGCAGCCGACAGTGAAGGCGATCCACCAATGCTGGTGATCGTTTGGTCAGACCCCCAGCGCTACCTCGCCCGATATTCGGCCGAGGACAAGATCGAGTTCGGTCTCGACAAGGCAGATGCATGGCCCGTCCGATTCTGGGATGTAGATGCCGGCATGGCGGCGATGCAACTGCAGCTGGCCGCGGTCAACGAGGGTCTGGCAACCTGGTTCTTCGGGATCGCGTATGGCGAGGCCGAGGTGCGGGAACGCTTCGGCGTTCCATCAGACCGGATGATGACCGGCGTTGTCGCACTGGGCTACCGCGACCAGGCGGAGACCCCAACGGGCTCGGGGACAACCCGCGAGCGTCGGCCGCTGCACGAGCAGCTCCATCGCAACGGATGGTGAGAGGCGGCTAGGCCAGTGGCGCCGCAGCGAACGGCACGGCGAAGCGCAGGCACCAAATCATCACGAATTGGTGAACCTCCGGGTCGTAGCTGTCGGGTAGCTCGTAGTTCTGGCCGCCGACGTTGCCCTTGATCTTGCCGAGGTCGATGAAGTCGCCAAGGGGGTCACCTTTGTCGTAGCTGTCCGTCGGCAGAACGTATACGTAGAGATCGGGACCATTCTGGATGTTGGTGTCGTCCTCAAACCGCAACACGAAGTCGCCGTTCAGCTCGTACACCGTTGCGGTGCCCTCGGCGTCGTGGTCGATGCCGTAGAAGTCACCCGCGGCTATGGCGGTTGGTTCCGTCGGAGCCGCCTCGGTTGTGGTGGTCGTCTCCGGAACCGTCGTTGTCGATTCGGATGGAGTCGTGTCCGTGGGGGCGGTTGTCGTAGGGGCCTGTGTCGTGCTCGTGGTGGTCGCATCTTCGGATGCCGTGACAGCGAACGCGTCGGAGAGGGACTCGTCAACAACGTCATCAACGAAGAGCTTGTCCGGCCGGAATGCCAGGAAGGCGACGACCACGGCGACGCCGCCGATCGCAAGAATCAGCCATTTGTATCGTTTCACGAAGTCCACGTTGTGCTACTCCCGTTGCTTGTTCGGGTCGGTCGCCACCCTTGTAGCGTCCGTGTTCAGTGTGCAAGTAAACCGCCGCAAGGTGGAAACCCTTCCGTCCCCGGCATGCGTTCCTTGTTTGTTCAGGAACAGTTCTGAGAGTTGAGAACTGCGTGGTGTGCAGTGTGCGGTGGTCAGAGCGTATGGGTCAGTCTTCGCCCATGCGGTGACCGATGATGCCGCCGACAACGGCTCCGATGAGAATGAGCCAGGCGAAGACACCGCCAAGGACGAAAGCGCAGACGCCTCCGACGAGGCCACCCACCAGCGCACCAACCCGCATGCCGACCAGCTTGTCGTAGGGCTGTCTACCCGGGGGAAATGAGGGCCGATCCCCGTCGGGACCCTCGGATGAACCCTTTGATCCCATGTAGCCAGTATCTCCGATTTTGCGTGAGATCGGAAGAGCGTGAGATTCGCTGCTCGCCCGTCGGTATCGATATGGGCAACCCGCGCTGGGTTGACGCGGCTACGGGATCCACGGATGAGCAAACGGCCAGTCCTCGTTGATCCAGAGAGCGATGGCCGCCCTCACCGTTGTGTCCATCGATGCGCGTTCTTCCGTGACCCACGATCGGACGTCGGCATCGTATCCGGGCTTCGACGATGGGTAGATGTACAGGCACCCGATGACGTCCATGCCGTCAAGGATCGAGTAGGTGAATCCGGTTCGATCCACGAAGTCCTTGGCATGCGCCTCGAGATCGCTCAGGTTCTCCTCGATGCTCATGGGCGTGGGCCACGTCGAGTCGATGAATCCCGGCAGCGTATGGATGAACGCCACACTCGACATCCATGCCGCGTAGTCACGGTCGTTGTGCTCGGGTCCGAGGGGCTCGAGCCGATATCCATCGCCAACCAGCGTCTCGGGTGGCGAGAAGGCAGCTGGCACGAACGAGGTGGGGTCGGTGCTGTCAGCGTCTTCGGTCATGGGGTGACGTTAGCGCCGCGACATCGCTGCACCTCGGGGCAAGATCGCGAAATCTCTGCGCGGCTACGCGTGGTGCTTGCGTCGCATCGTTCCGTGGTCGCTGGTACAGTTCCGCTACGGGCGCTGGGCTGCGCTCGGGAGCAAGAGAAGGCATCACATGAGCTTGGGGCAGCTGGCACCCAGCCGGATCGGCCGTGGTCTGGGCATTCAGGACGTTCGCGTCACTGCGACGGCACTGGCGATCGCGCTCCTCGCCCTCAACGTGCTTGATGTCGTGGTCACCGAGTTCAGCGTCACCCATCTTGGCGCCGTTGAGATCAACCCCTTGATGGCTCCGCTGATCGGTACGCCGTGGGCGTTTGCGCTCAAGGTTGCACTGCCCCTCATTGTGATCACACTGGCGACACGGCTTCGGTCATGGCGCTTCGTGAAGTTCCTGCGGGGCATGGTTGCGCTCTACATCGTCATTGTGTTGTTCAACATCAGCCAGGTCGCTTACACCCTCGCCTGATCGCTTGCATCGCTCAGGCTGATACGATCCGCCGCATGAAGAACCGCAACCGCAATGTCATCATCATTGGCGTGGTCATCGCCGTTGTCGTATTTATGGTTGTGTTCGGCCTGCTAGCGGTGCTGTTGACCGCAGGCAGCACCGTCTGACACCCGTCGCACGCCAGACGAAGTCAGGACGACAGTCCGCGTCCTTCGCGAAGCACGAGATCTCCGTCGGGGTTGCGACGTGCAACCGCCGTGACCGAAATCTCACGGCCCGGTTGCAGCTCGGCCGCTCGCTCCGCAAGCAGGGGGTCGGCGATGTGTGTGAAGGTGACACGGATGTCGTCGTCTCCCCCGGTGAGGTCGATGACGACAGACACGTCATCGACCTCGACTGATTCGACCGTTCCGGTGTGTTGGATGGCGTGCGGCTGCGTCGATTCTGGTGGCATGGGGTTCACCGTACGTTCCGTGTGTGACACGGCGGACGTCTTGAACTCGAGGACTCGCGACATGGTGGAATTATCCGCTGGTCACGGCAAACAAGCGAGGCACATCTCGTCAACCCACAGGTGACTAGTCATGCGTGGTCTCACTGGGCCGAGTTCCAACGCTGTCTTCCTGCACGTTGGTCGCCAAGGCATGTGACCGCTCCAACCCCACCCCTTGTGGGACATGTCGAGGATCTCGACAACGAGGGCATCTCCCGGTTGTGCACCGTTGACGGCGATCGACCCAGTCAAGGCGTGCGCCGTTGATGGGTCCGCTTGCCGGTAGTCCTCGTTCGTCCATTCCGGGGTGACCTGCCCAATCGGCTCAGCACTCTCGATCGTCACAACGTCGCCGGGTGACACCGTCAGACGAGGTTCGACTGAGTTGTCCCGGAACGGCAGCGTGATCGAGTCATCGAGCTGATACTCCACCAATGCCCCTCATCCACGGTGAACGCCCAGACGAGATCCTCCGCCCCCACCTCATGCGCGGCCGATATGGCATCCATGGCAGCGCCTGTTTGGCATACTGGGCCACGGGAGGTGCCGATGATCAACCGGACTCGACTCGCCATCGCGGGCGGCGTCCTCGCCGTCGTCGCCTTCGCCTTGAACGCACTGCTGGCGTGGATTGACTACCAACGCGACCTTGATGCTCACCAGAGCCAGAACTTCGACTGGGTCCCCCGCTACTGGGACTATCTACGAGGCGGCATGGGCTTCACGATGCACTTCCTTGTTGCGTTCGGAGTGGCGATGCTCGTCGTCGCGTGGTCGATGCGACCGTCCGAAGGAACTGACAACGCGATCTTCAAGCCCCAAGACTGACCGTTCTGCCAGCGCATATCGGCAGCCGCTGGTGGCCTCAGCCGCTAGTCGAGCGGTTCTACGTTGACCACGATGTTGTATCCCTGACGTTCGGCTTCCTTGGCGCTCATGACGGTTCGGCCGAACGGCACGAGTGCGGCTCCAGCGAGTTTGACATGGACGATCGCAAAGGGAATGCCGATGATGGTGATCGCCAGGAAGAACGCAGCAATGAGGTGCCCGATGGCGAGCCAGATGCCTGCGAGGACTACCCAGAGGATGTTGCCCACCGTCGTTAGGCAGCCCGAGTCGCCTCGCCCCGGGATATCTGCCATGACTCGGCCAAATGGCCAGAGAGCGAAGCTGGCGAGTTTGAACGCTTGGATGCCGAAGGGAATCGTGACGATCAGGATGAACATCAGAATGCCAGCGAGAGCGTATCCGACGGCCATCAGAATTCCACCGAATATCAGCCAGAGGATGTTGCCGAGTGTTCTCATGAGCTGGTGGCCAACCTAGTTGATCCGGGGCGACCTATAGGTCAGCTCTCACTGCGATGGAAGTCCTCCGCCGCTGGCCGGGAACAGATCGCCCATCACCGCACCAATGGGTGGTGTCGTAGGCTGTCGGTCTGCTAGCGGGAGTCGTGCTGTGGGTATTGGGAAGTTGCGATGTGCTGTCATAAACGTCACCGACCTTGATGTGGCGTATGAGTTCTGGTCGCAGGTGACAGGGCTTGACGTCATTGGGCCGCAAGATGGCTGGCACGGATGGCTTGGCTATCTCGGCACAAAGGAGCCGTGGAAGCACGAGATCATCTTGCAGAAGGTGACCGCCCCGCCGGTTGAGGCTGGCATCCCGCGCGCTGACAGAACGAACCCCGTCCATCTCGACATCGAACCAACCGATGGCATTGACGCGGCAATCGAGCAGATCGTTGCACTCGGTGGATCGGTGAAGAAGCCTCCAAGCCTCTATCCACGCCCCGGTTCACACGGAACCGAACCTCCGGTCATCGATTGGGCGGTGATGCAGGACCCCTTCGGCAACGAGTTCTGTCTCGTCGATGAACTGACCGAGGAACAGGCCATGGCAGCGATGGCTGCCGATAGCACCACGGACCACGGCTGGCGCATCGCAGCCGGAGTCACCGCCGACTAGCC
>CAJQOW010000088.1 GCA_905480055.1 uncultured Acidimicrobiia bacterium | reverse complement strand
GGGACGACTCGGTCACATCGAAGGTTTCGCTCATGCTGCCACCCCCTCTGCCTGTTCTTCCATCTTCTGGGTTGCTGCACTTGCGGCCCTGATCTCACGATTCTGGAGGAATCGGTTCACGACTTCGTAGGCAATAACGACTGCGAGCACGACCACGCCCTGGATGATCTGGACGACCTCCCTGGGGATGTCGTTCAGATCGAGCACCAACGCTGATCGTTCCATGAACCCGAACAGGAGGGCTCCGAGCGCCATGCCAACGGCGCTGTTCCTGCCGAGCAGGGCAACGGCGATACCGGCGAAGCCGAGGCCACGTGGAAAGTCCGATGTGTAGGCGTACAGCTTGCCGAACATCGTGGAGAGTCCAACCATGCCAGCGACGCCACCCGAGATGAGCATCGTGTAGAGAATCATCTTCTTGGGATTGACACCCGACATCCGAGCTGATCCGGGGTTCTTACCCGAAGCTCGCAGATCGAACCCGAACCGGGTCTTGTTGACGAGGACGAAGTATCCGATTCCAACAAGGATCGCTATCACGAGGAAACCCTGCATCACCGTACCGCGAGGCTCGCTGAAGCCGAGGGCTGTGAAGATCCAGTTGAGCCCCGGGAGCTGGCCAGATTCTGGGAGCGGTGGTGTGGACTGGTTGAGGCTGCCGCTCTCCACGGAGAAGTAGTTGCCGAGGAAGAAGCCAACGAGGGCGAACCCGATGAAGTTCAACATGATTGTTGCAACGACTTCGTTCACTCCCCTCGTCACCTTGAGAACGCCCGCAATTCCCGCCCAGAGTGCGCCGGCGACCATCGCCGTGAGGATGACGACGAGGACGTGCAGCGGTGCCCACAGGGCGATGCTGCCGCCCACCCACCCTGCGAACAGGGCGGCCACCGTGAACTGGCCCTCGACACCTATGTTGAAGAGGCCCATCTTGAACCCGATCGCAACTGCTACTGCCGAGATGTACAGGGGAATGGCACGATTGACCATCGAGGCGACCGACGTTGATGTTGTCCCGAAGTCCCACATCAGCGAGAACGCTTCGCCGGGGCTCACGCCAACGAGGACAAGAGCGATTGCAGCCACGCCGATCGAGAACAGGATTGCGACGATGGGAGCGATCAGCGACAGGCCGACCTTGCGTACCGTCCTCATTCTGCGCCCTCCCCCGCCCCGATGTCCGGTATGCCCTCGGCTCGGGCATCGGCCTCGTCAGCCTGGATGATCGCGGCCTCATCGGCTGCCGACGAGTCGTCCTGCTTCACGCCGGTCATGTAGGACCCGAGTGTGCTTGGCGTCACCTCAGCCGGGTCGAGCTGAGCGACGATCTCACCCTCGAAGATGACAAGGAGCGTGTCGGAGAGACCGATCAGCTCCTCGAGGTCGGCAGAGATCAGCAACGTGGCAAGCCCCGCTTGCCTGGCATCGCGAAGCTCATCCCAGATCGCAGCTTGCGCCCCGACATCGATTCCGCGAGTGGGGTGCGCTGCGATCAGCACGTTCGGTTCGAGGATCATTTCCTTCCCGACGATGAGTTTCTGCTGGTTTCCACCCGAAAGGGCGAAGGCGTCCACATCCACACCCGGCGTCTTGACATCGAAACGCTCGATGACGTCTGCCGTGATCTTGCGGGCGCTCCCACGCTTGATGAACACCCCATTGGAGAAGGTGGGTGTCGACTGATGCCCGAGCATGACGTTCTCCCACAGCGGGGCGTCGAGAATCAATCCTTGGCGGTGCCTATCTCCAGGGATGATGCCGATGCCAGCAGATCGTCGTTCCTTCGTGTGGTCTCCGGTGATGTCCTCTCCACCAAGCGTGATGGTTCCCTCGGAGATCCCGCGAATGCCCATGACCGCATCGACCAGTTCCTCCTGGCCGTTGCCCTCGACCCCAGCGATGCCGACAATCTCACCCCGCCGAATGACGAAGCTGACGTCGTCGACAACAGGGCGACCGTCCGAACCGAGGCTCGTGACCCCATCGAGCTCGAGCTCGACCACATCGGTGACTGTTGAGGCTTGGGTATCCGGCGTCGGTAGCTCGGAGCCGACCATGAGTTCCGCCAGTTCGTGCGCATCGACCTGGTCGGGTGTGGTTGATGCCACCGTCTTGCCACCGCGCATCACCGTGATGCCGTCGGAGATCGCAAGCACTTCTTCGAGCTTGTGCGAGATGAAGATGATGGTCACACCTTCCTTCTGAAGCTCTCGCAGCGAGGCGAAGAGTTGGTCAACCTCTTGGGGAACGAGCACAGCAGTCGGTTCATCGAGAATCAGAATGGTCGCACCTCGGTACAGAACCTTGAGGATCTCGACCCGCTGTCGTTGCCCGACTGCAAGGGATTCAACCAAGGCATTGGGGTCGAGGCGCATTCCGTACTGCTCGCCGAGCTCTTCGAGTCGCTCAGACGCTTCTGCAAAATCGATCTGGACGCCGCTGCGCGGCTCTGATCCGAGGATGATGTTCTCGAGGACGGTGAGCTGGTCGGCGAGCATGAAGTGTTGATGGACCAT
>CAJQOW010000087.1 GCA_905480055.1 uncultured Acidimicrobiia bacterium | reverse complement strand
CCTGATCGCCGATGCGCCGCCGCTCGAGGCCTGGCCGATGCTCGATGAGACCAGTCCGATGATGCTGTGCTACACGTCGGGGACGACGGGCAACCCCAAGGGAGTGGCCTATACGCAGCGTTCCACCTACCTCCACACGATCTCGAACATCGCCCAGAACCCGATCGGTGCCGACGACAACGTCCTGCCCGTTGTGCCGATGTTCCACGCAGCGGCGTGGGGATATCCGTTCATGGCTGCAGCGATGGGAGCCAAGCTCACCTACCCCGGTCCCGATCTGTCGGGCGTGGCCATCACCAATCTCTTCGTCGAAGAACAGGTCACATTCTCAGCGGGGGTGCCCACCGTGTTCCTTGCGGTCCAGCAACACCTCGAAGCACACCCGGACATCGACCTCTCGCACATGCGAGCACTGTTCTGCGGGGGGTCTGCCGTTCCTCGAGCATTGATCGATTGGTTCGAGACCCATGCGGCAACGCGTGTGGTGCAGGGTTGGGGGATGACGGAGATCAACCCGATCGCCTCGGCCGCCACCATCAAACCTGCGATGGAAGGGTGGGAATGGGAGGATCAGCTCAACGTCCTCGAAACGGCTGGGCGGCCGATTCCCGGCCTGCAAGTCAAGATCGTTGATGTCAACGACGAGCCACTCCCCCACGACGGCGAGGCGTTCGGCGAGCTCTTGATCCGTGGCCCTTGGGTGGCAGCGGAGTACTACAGGGATGACCGGTCGAAGCACTCATTCGTTGACGGCTGGCTCCGAACGGGCGACGTGTGCAAGATCACGCCGGAGGGCTACATCCGCATCACCGACAGGGCCAAGGATGTCATCAAGTCCGGCGGTGAGTGGATTTCATCGCTGGACGTCGAGAACGAAATCATGGCGCACCCGGGTGTCGCTGAGGCAACGGTCGTCGGCCTCGCCCACGCCAAGTGGCAGGAGCGTCCCGCTGCCTTCATCGTCGTCAAACCTGGCTCCGACCTCACGGCAGAGGAGGTGAAGGAGTTCCTCGAGCCTCGGATCGCCCATTGGTGGATGCCGGACGAGGTCATCTTCATCGAGGAGATCCCCAAGACGGGCACAGGCAAGTTCGACAAGAAGGTCGTCCGAGACGAGTACGCCAACCTGCTCCTCGGAGATTGACGAGATGACCACGCCTATGGCACGTACCCGTTCAGCAGCCGAGGTGTCAACGCGGCGTTCCACGACGGCGCCTCACCCGACAGGCGAAACATCGTGACTGACGTCGTGGAGACGCAGGCATCGACGGCGGAACGTCTCGAGATCTCGGCCGTCATCGATCGGTCACCGGCGACGGTCTGGAAGGCGTTCACCGACGCCGAGACGCTTGCCACGCGGTGGTCGCAGGAAGCAACCGTTGATCCCGTGGTCGGCGGCGAGATCGTCGCCAGATGGCCGGCGATGGACTGGACGATGCGAGGCAGATACACCGAACTGACGCCACATGACGCAGTGGCGTTCACCTGGTCGTGGGACCACGATCCGGACATACCTGAGCGCCATGTCCGGATCGTCCTCATCCCAGAAGCCGGCGGCACACGTATCACGCTCACCCACGGCGACTACGGCCCGAATGACACCGCAGAGCGAACCGGTCACCTCGAAGGCTGGCTGAACTTCCTCCCGGCCCTTGGCCAGTCATGAGTGAGCAGACCCAGAGCCGTGAGGCCTGAACTCGGCATCTCCGTTGCTGTGGCGGCAAGGGATGACGTCGGGTCCAGCGACCAGGTACCAGGCACCGGTACCAGCTACCACTCCCGACGTGAGCCAGAATGACGAAGAGCGCCGTGCAAGACGACGCTCCTCTGCGGCTGGGTGGCGAGTCCTAGCCGAGAACGCTCTCGAGCTCATCCTCGGTGACGAGGACGGCACGAGCCTTTGATCCTTCTGATGGTCCGACAACACCCTTCGCTTCGAGGATGTCCATGACACGACCGGCACGGGCGAATCCGATCCTGAGCTTGCGTTGCAGCATGGAGGTGGATCCCAACTGGGACCGAACGACGAGCTCGATCGCCTGTCGCATGATCTCTGGATCCTCGCCGTCGAACTCGTCGACGTCTGCTGCCTGTTGCTTGGCCTGCTCGAATACCTCTTCGTCCCGGTACTGGGCCTCTCGTTGATCCCTGACCCAGTCGACCACAGCATGGATCTCTGGTTCCGACACAAAGGATCCCTGGATCCGCTCTGGCTTGGGATCCCTGGCCGTGACCACGAGCATGTCACCGAGGCCAACCAGCTTGTCCGCACCCGCAGAGTCGAGGATGACTCGGCTGTCGGTCTGGGAAGCGACCGAGAAGGCGAGGCGGGATGGCACGTTGGCCTTGATCACGCCGGTGATGACGTTGACCGACGGACGCTGTGTGGCAAGAACGAGGTGGATGCCAACGGCTCGAGCCATCTGTGCGATGCGAACGATCGAGTCCTCGACCACCCGGCCGGCAACCATCATGAGGTCATTGAGCTCGTCAACGACAACCACGATGTACGGGAATCGATCAAACATCTCCTCGTCGAGGCCACCTGCGTCATAGCTCTCGCGGTATGAGTCGATGTCGCGGACTCCAGCATCGGCGAGCAGATCGTATCGACGATCCATTTCGGCGACGGCCCATTGCAGGGCGTCGGCGGCCTTCTTCGGATTGGTGATGACCCTTGTGAGGAGGTGCGGCGCATCGTTGTATTGCCCGAGCTCCACTCGTTTCGGGTCGACCAGGATGAGGCGAACCTCTTCCGGCGTCGCCCGCATCATGATCGAGCATCCGTCGGCCTTCCTCGGCGCACAGCTTGTCGTGGGCGGGGAATACTTCGCGCATCAG
>CAJQOW010000086.1 GCA_905480055.1 uncultured Acidimicrobiia bacterium | reverse complement strand
GGTCAGGCCAAAGGGCGACCACCTCGCAAGGGCCCTCCACATGGGCACCTGGTCGGCGGCCATCATCACCGTCGTCGGCGTAGCCATCATGACGCCGATGATGTTCTCGGGCGTCGAGGGTGTCGAAAACAACGGCTGGGGTCTGTTTGGCTCCGTCGTCATCGGTCTCGGCGTTGGTCTATTCGTCGGCAAGATCTCCGAGTGGTACACATCGGACCACTACAGGACGGTCAAGGACATCGCCAAGCAGTCTGAGACCGGTCCCGCAACCGTTGTCCTGGCAGGAATCGCAGAGGGCAAGCGCTCCGCAGCATTCTCCGTGATCGTCGTCGCCCTCGGTATGGGAGGCGCCTACTACACGGCCGATCTCGCAATCGAAGGCGGAGGCATCTACGGCGTTGCGATCGCCGCGATCGGCGTACTCGCAACCCTCGGCATCACCGTGTCGGTTGATGCGTACGGCCCGATCGCCGACAACGCTGGCGGCATTGCTGAGATGGCCGAGCTTCCACCGGATGTGCGAGAGGCAACCGACCAGCTCGACGCTCTCGGAAACACGACGGCGGCCGTGGCAAAGGGCTTCGCCATCGCCTCGGCCGCAGTCACTGCACTTGCCTTGTTCTTCTCCTTCGCTGAGGCAGCGGAGATCACAGGGCTTGACCTACTCGACATCAAGGTTGCCGTTGGTCTCCTCCTCGGCGGAATGTTCCCGTACTTGTTTGCCGCCATGACCATCCAGGCGGTTGGACGTGCAGCGTTCCAGATGATCGAGGAAGTCCGAAGGCAGTTCCGGGACATCCCAGGCCTGCGCGAAGGTGAACCAGGGGTCAAGCCTGAGTACGCAAAGTGCGTCGACATCTCCACCAAGGCCTCCCTCAGGGAGATGATCATCCCCGGTGCAGCCGCAGTGGCGTTCCCGCTCGTTGTCGGGTTCATCAGTGTCGAGATGCTCGGTGGCGTTCTCGCCGGTGCACTCGTCTCCGGCTTCCTCCTGGCGATCTACATGGCAAACGCCGGTGGCGCGTGGGACAACGCCAAGAAGTTCATCGAAGCAGGCGCATTCGGTGGCAAGGGTTCGGATGCCCACAAGGCAGCCGTTGTTGGTGACACGATCGGTGACCCGTTCAAGGACACATCTGGGCCGTCCATGAACATCGTCATCAAGGTGATGACCATCGTTTCGCTCATCTTCGCCACAGCGTTTGTGAGTGCGGGCGGCATTCTGTAGGGACAGCGTGTCCGCAGACGCAACTCGACAGTGCTTTAGGCTGGAACCCATATGCGAATAGTCATCGTCGGTGCGGGAGCCGTCGGCTCATATCTGGCCGAGAAACTCTCGTACGAAGGTCAGGACGTGGTGGTCATCGAGTCCGACCCTGAGCGGGCAGCTGTTGCCCAGTCAGAGATCGACTGCCTAGTCATCAATGGCAACGGTGCATCGGCGAAGACCCTCAAGAAGGCGGGTCTCGGTGATGCTGATCTCCTCATCGCAGTCAGCTCGTCCGACGCCGTCAATGTGCTCGCGTGTGCGGCCGGGAACCAGCTCGAGATCCCGCGCAAGGTGGCCCGCGTCGAGGACCCCCAGCTCAAAGCTGAGGTCGAGGCGCTGGGCGTCGACCTGGTGATCGACCCTGGTGAGGCAGCCGCACGTGAACTTGTCCAGCTCGCCACAAGTGGTGACATCGCTGAGAAGATCGAATTCGGAGACGGCCAACTGGTGTTGCTCGGTGCCTACGTGGATGCCAGGGCACCCTTCGTCGGCAAGACGCTTGCCGACCTGAGGCTCAGCGTCGAGGGTTGGGCATGGCTCGTTGTCGCGGTTGTCCGCAACGGCGAGACCATCATCGCTCGTGGTTCCACCACCCTCGAACCACACGATCACGTCCTGATGATGGCTGAGCGGGACAGCATCGAGGATGCGTATCGATGGCTCGGATTGTCGAGTGCACCAGCGGAGAAGGTCATCGTGCTCGGTGGCACGAGGCTCGCACAACTCACCTCCGAGATGCTCGCCGACCGTCACATCCACACGATCCTGATCGAACCAGACATGAACCGCTGTCGGTTGATCGCCGAGGAACTCCCGGGTGTGATCACAGTGTGCGGAGAGCCGACGAGCCCGAAGGTCCTGAAGTCTGAAGGCATCGATGCCACAGACACGGTGATGGCTCTCACGGGCTGGGACAGCGAGAACGTGCTCGGCGCCCTCGTTGCCAAGTCACTCGGTGCTCGCGAGGTCATTGCCCGGTTCACCAACACTGAACTGGTCGGCATGCTCGCCGGCCTCGGGATCGATGCCACCGTGAGCTCGAGGCTCTCGGCAGCAAACGAGATCCTCAGGTTTGTGCGGCGCGGCGTCATCTACTCAGTTGTCACGTTCTCGGACTCAGATGCCGAAGCGATCGAGCTCGAGGTCGGTCCGAAGAGCCCGGCGATCGGGAAGACCCTTGCCGATCTCAAACTTCCCCACTCGATGATCATTGGTGGCGTCCAACGTGGCAACGAAGCCTTCGTGCCTCGGGGTGTCACCGAGATTGCCGAAGGTGACCACCTCATCGTGATCACTCTGCCTGAAGCCATCGGAACCGCAGAGAAGCTGTCCGGCTGAGTCGATGTCCTGGCGCCACCTCCTCCACGTCGTAGGGGCCGTGCTCGGTGCCATCGGGGTGGCGATGCTCACACCGATTGCGGTGTCGGTGATCTACCAGGAGTGGACGGACATCCCTGCGTTTATCGGTGCTGCCGCGATCACCGGCGGGGTGGGATTCGCCCTGTGGAAGGTGTTCGACCGCCCGGGTGAGCTCAGCACACGGGAGGGGTTTGCATCCGTCGGCCTCGCCTGGATCGCCCTTGCGGCATTCGGTGCGCTGCCGTATCTGCTCACAGGATCCATCACGAATGTCGTCGATGCCGTGTTCGAGTCAACCGCAGGGTTCACCACAACGGGATCCTCCGTTATCCCCGATCCTGGTCTCCTCTCCCACGGCATGCAGTTCTGGCGTTCCTTCACCCAGTGGATGGGTGGCATGGGAATCATCGTGCTGTCCGTTGCGATCCTGCCGCTGCTCGGCATGGGTGCCGTTCAGCTTGCACGGGCAGAATCGCCGGGCCCTACGCCCGACCGGCTCACTCCACGCTTCTCCGAGACGGCGAAGCGGTTGTGGCTGGTCTATGTGGCTCTGACCGGCATCGAGGTCCTCTTCCTGTGGGTCGGCGACATGTCGTTCTTCGAGGCCTTCAACCATTCGCTCACCACCCTGTCGACCGGTGGGTTCAGCACGAACGCTGGTTCGCTCGGTGCCTACTCGTCGTACTCGCAATGGGTCGTCATCGTGTTCATGGCGCTGGCAGGTACGTCGTTTGCCCTGCACTACAAGGTTGTGCGCAGGGACCGCAAGGCCTACTTCAAGAATGTCGGGGTGCGCGTCTACCTCGGCATCGTCATTGGTGCCGCGACCCTCATGGCGATCGCCACGTGGGGCGGATCGGCAGCCGACACGATCAGGGATGCGCTGTTCACCTCACTGACCATCGTCACCACCACCGGATACGGGACCGTGGACTTCGCCGTCTGGATCCCTGCGCTCGAGATCATGATTGTCGGGCTGATGTTCGTTGGCGGTATGGCTGGGTCAACGTCGGGTGCGATCAAGTCTGACCGGCTCTACATCCTGTACGAGGCCTCGAGAACCGATGTCCGTCGGCTGATCCATCCTCGCGGTGTGTTCGTCACCCGGGTGGGCAAGGACACTGTGCCGGATCTCATCGTTGAGACGGTGCAGACATTCTTCCTGCTCTACATGTTCACGTTCATGACCGGCACATTCCTCATGGCGATCATCGGCTCGATCTCAGAGCCAAACATCGACATGGTGTCGACGGTGTCGGCTGTGGCTTCGTCGA
>CAJQOW010000085.1 GCA_905480055.1 uncultured Acidimicrobiia bacterium | reverse complement strand
GGGTTGTCCGCATCGGGCACTTCGCAGAGCGTCACGGCCTCATTCTCATCGTCGCGCTCGGTGAGGTCGTGGTCGCAATCGGCATTGGTGTCATCGATTCGCTCGCGGAGTCAGGCGGTCTCCCCACCGACGTCATCTTGGGGTTGATCGCCGCAGGGCTGTTTGCCGGTCTGTTGTGGTGGGCCTACTTCGATCGGGTTCAACCCGGCCTCGAATGGCGTGGAGAACAGCTGGATGGCCAGCATCGAGGTTGGTACGCAGTCGATATCTACACGTACCTGCACGCCGTGATCGTGTCGGGCGTGATCATCTCGGCCGCCGCACTCGAGGAGATCATCCTGCACCCGAGCGACCCGATTCCGGTCGCCTTTCGCGTCATGCTCGCCGGCGGCCTGCTGATGTTCCTTCTCGGAACCGTCGCCTGTGTCGGTCGTGCGTTCCGGGTTGTTGTCCCCGAGCGCGTTGTCGCCAGCATGGTCGTTGTAGCGCTTGTCGCGATCGGCGGCTCATGGAGCGGCGTCGTCCTCCTGGCGGTTCTTGATGTGGTTCTCTTCGCCGTGCTCTTCGCCGAGCACGTGCGCGTCGAGCGCCGAAGGGCATCGAACCCGTCATCTGATCCCACGCCGGCCAGCGATCCGCAATAGCAGACAGCCAGGTACTCGAACGTGCTTCGTCTCGGCGAACACACCATGCATGGTCAGGCATGCCCCTCGAGCTGTTGTGCGCCGCCCATTCGTATGAGCCAGTGCCATCGCGCGTCCGCAGTCATCTCGACCGGGCCCTGTCAGCCGACGTGCGCTTTGTCGATCCCTCGATCGATGTCGCGGGGATCAACGCGTTCGAGGCGAATGTCCACGAGGTGAGAAGGCGGTTGCCAGGTGCGAGATACTCGCGGACCAGCAGCGTCGACTCGCAACACGGATTCCACCGCTACCACTGGGCGATTCACCAAGACGGCGAACTCGTGCTGGCGGGTTTCGACGTCACCCAGACCGACGAGGCTGGCCGAGTTGTTCTCGTGATCGGATTCTTCGGTCCACTGGCCAACTCGTAGCGGCTGGCGCCGTACAGCCAAGGCTCCATGCGGTTGCTGTTGGCCGAAGAAGTGGACGACCGTGCACGGGGGGGGGAAGGTCGCCTAGGGAACCTGCGTCACCTGAGGGAGGGAGAGGTAGGTTCCGGCACAGGGCGTGCACATGAGCCAGGCCGAGCCGGTCTGGACATCGGTGAGGCGGTGTGCGGCGACTTCGCTGCATGAAGCGCAGTTCATCACGCCGCCGCCTTGAGGTCGGCCCACTCAGGCGGCGGCGCCCATTGATGAGCGGGAGGCTCAGCTGTGTGTGAGAGTTGCGCATCAACCCACGCAACGAGTTCCTGCAGTGTCAACGTCGGTGTGACGAGTTGCGTCATGGTCATGTCCTTTGTTCAGTATCCCGGTTCGCCAGCGTTCATATCTGAGTCGAACCGACTTAGATTACTGTTCTCTGCAACCTCCCGAACTTGAGGTTCATTCCCGAAGTGGGGCGGATCGTTGCAGAAGATCGCAGGCGCTCTCGCCCACGCTGCGGGTGCTGAATCCCGCCCCAGAGGCGGCAGCAATCATCGAGGACGCGTCAAGCGATCCTGGGTGCGAACGGGAAGCACCCACCGGTGCGGCTCGGGCACGTCGCCTCGGCGTTCGGCGAGAAACTGGCCGAAGTACGAACTCACTTCTGCCCTGAGCATGGGGGCTGCCAGACACGCCTCGTCGTCGCTTGCGCATGGGAGCCGATAGCCAGCTCGGTCCACGGCGGCCGCAGCGGCGTTCGACGGATCTGCTGAGCCCGGCTCGAGTCCGTCGATCCAGGCCATGAACTCGGCCAGCGAGGCTCCGGTCACCGTTGGGATCTGGCACGTCTCGTCCTCAGGGTTGCACCCGACTGGGAAACCGGCCCTGGAGCGCCACTCGTAGGCGCCCTCGGCGATCCAACCGCTCGTGCTGAACCTGAGATCCTGACGGTTCCAAGTGGGCTCGTTGTCCTCACAGTCTGCGTCCGGGTACTCGAACCAGGTCTCGAGGGGGAGATCATCCGGCAACAACGTGTTGGCGAGCCAGACGTGCTTGGTGCGACCGTCGAACGCGATCAGGTCGACATGTCCATCGCCGTCGTAGTCGGCCATCACCGAGTCGAGGATCCTGACGGGAAGCTCTTCAGGGCGGTGGGTCACGCCACCTCCGACGTAGTCGTCGGCAGCACGCACCACGCCAAGTTCGCCGGCGGCAAGCCACCACAGATCGGGGCGGTTGTCGAGATCCTCATCTCCGAGCATGTAATGGGACGCGCCCGGGCGCGGGTTGGCTGCATCCAGCAGCGCCGTGGTTTGACCGGTATCGGGATCGATTTGCCACACCGTGATAGAGGTTCCATCGACAACGAAGAGGTCCAGACGACCATCGGCATCGAAGTCGCCGGTGGAGATCCACGCTGACTCCGGCGGGGTTGGTACGGAGGTGACTGTTTGGGTCTCTGCGGAGTAGCCACCGAATGCCCATCGAACGGTCAACGCAAGCCGCCCGTCTGCGTCGTCCACGAACCAGAGGTCTTGGCCGCCGCGCCCATCCCAGTCTCCGAACCCGGATGCGGTCGCCGTCCGGGGCAACGTCCCCAGACCAGCGACAACAGAACGGCGCGCGGAACAGGCGTTGTGGCCACGGGAGGCAACCGAGGCGTCAACGAGGAGACCGTCGGCTCCATCCACCAGACGGATCACGTCGACAGCTCCGTTGCTATCCGCATCCGCCAACACCGTTGCTGTTGTTCCGGCCAACCGCTGGGGAATCACGGCCACCGTGGTTGCCTTCGTGCGAATCGGCGTGGCGGTCGTCACCGGCGTATAGGGGAGTGGGAGGTCGGTGATACCGCTGAATGCGGGTCCCTGCCACGCAAAGTGCATGGCATCCTTGGATCCGATCCACAATCCGCCCCAACAGAATCCGGCGTCGAGAAACGCCTCGGTCCACCAGGCTGGCAGGTCCGTGACCAGCTGGTTGTCTCCCCGGTAGGGGTTGGCATCTGCGTTGATGTCGAAGGCCGTGCCAAAGGTGTGGCGCGACATTCTGACGGACCCGGCGATCGTGCGCGCCGCTGTTGAATAGGTCGTCTTGTTGCGGATGGTGTAGGCCTCGTCGGTTTCCTGCCTACCAGCGATGGCAGCGTCGACCATGTCAAGGGCGGGTTGCATGCGTTCGTGAGCCAGCAGGACTTCCGTTGA
>CAJQOW010000084.1 GCA_905480055.1 uncultured Acidimicrobiia bacterium | reverse complement strand
GCGGTCTCCGTTGGCGCATCCACCCGCAAGTTCCTGTCCAAGATCGCCTCGCAGGTTGCCAAGCCAGATGGGCTCATCGTCGTCAAACCAGGAACCGAGATGGAATTCCTCCATCCCCTCGACGTGTCGTATCTGTGGGGGGTTGGACCCGTCACCCAGAAGCGCCTCAACGACATCGGCATCCACACCATCGGCGACATCGCCAAGACCCCGCCCGACTCGCTGCGGGCGATGCTTGGCTCAGGTGCAGCCAGCCATCTGTATGCCCTGGCCAACAACCAGGACCCTCGTCCCGTCGCACGGCATCGCAAGGCAAAATCCGTTGGTGCCCAGAGTGCGATCCGCGGCAAGATCCGCACCCTCGAAGAGTGCACACCCATCCTCCAGCGGCTCACCGACCGGGTAGCCGAACGGCTGCGTGCCAAGGACCGCACGGCACGTACGATCACCGTCCGGGTGCGATTCGGGGACCTTTCTGCGGTGACGCGGTCGGCGACGATGCCGACACCCACAGCCGCAACGGGAGCGTTGATGGACGTTGCGACCATGCTGCTCGCCAAGGTCCTCGACCAATACCCGAACCACGAAACCACCCTCATCGGCATCCAGACATCTGGTCTCGGGGTCGGTGAACCCATGCAGCTTGCGATGGGTGTCGACGATGTCACGTCCACCGGGGGAACCCCCATCGAGCGGGAGTATCAGGAGCTGGACAAGTCGGTCGACGAACTCCGGCGCAAATATGGCAGAGGCGTCGTCACCCACGGCAGCGACCTGCTGTCGGGTCGCACCGAGTTCTCGGAAGGTTTGTCGAGCATCATGACCCACGCCGACACCGACATCCCCGAAGCCGAAGAAGACGGCCCCGAATACGTCGAAGACGAGGACGTGACCCAGCCAGAGGGCAGCTAGGGCCGGGGCTCGTGGGCCTAGAAGCCTCGGGGTGAGGCACGGTTCCTGCCGAGGCGGCGGTCGACCTATGATCGTCGGCATGCTTGACCTCCCCAACGGACACGTCACGTTCCTGTTCACCGACGTTGAGGGATCAACGCGGGCCTGGGAACAGGATCCCGACCGCATGCGTAGCTCACTCGAACAGCACGATGCCGCCATCGAGGATGCCGTGACGCGGAACGGCGGTGTCCCCGTGAAGGCCAGGGGCGAAGGAGACAGCTGGTTCGTCGTTTTCGAGTCCCCAACCGACGCCGTTGTGGCAGCCGCCGAGCTGCAGGCGGACCTCGCCGTAGTTGATTGGGAGACACCCGAGCCGCTGTCCGTGCGTGCCTCACTCCACACGGGCGATGCCGATCTGCGTGACGGCGACTACTACGGGCCGACGGTGAACCGTGCAGCGCGACTGAGGGCGATTGCCCACGGAGGCCAGATCGTGTTGTCGCGTTCGACGTTCGAACTGGTACAGGACCGGCTGCCGGGAGGGACATCGGTCGAGGACATGGGAGAGCACGGACTCAAGGACCTCACGAGGCCTGAGCACGTGTATCAGCTCAACGTCGAAGGCCTCCGCAGCGAGTTTCCGCCCCTGCGATCCCTCACCTCCATCGCCAACAACCTTCCGGTGCAACTCACAGAGTTCGTGGGTCGCGAAACTGAGCGTCGGGAGATTGCCGAGCGGATCGGCGAAGCACGGCTCGTCACCATTCTCGCCGCAGGGGGCTCAGGCAAGACGAGGCTCGCCGTTCAGGTCGCTGCCGACATCTCGGAGAACTATCCCGACGGCGTGTTCTTCGTCCCACTGGCGGACATCTCATCCGGTTCGGACATCGTCCAGACAGTGGCCGAAGCACTCGGCATCGGCCTGTCTGCCGACGAGGATCGCCGCAGCCAGCTGCTCAGCTACCTCGCAGGGAAGCGCCAGCTCCTCGTATTCGACAACTTCGAACACGTCAGGGACGAGGCGTCACTCGTGGCAGACATTCTGAAGGTCGCCCCGGCGATCAGTGTGCTCGCAACGTCTCGGGCGAAGCTGAACGTGTCGGGTGAAGCGGTGTATTCGCTGTCCGGGCTCGACACCGAGTGGACAACGCCAGATGACGCGATGGGCACCGAAGGCGTGCGCCTGTTCGTTGACGCCGCACGACGAGTCGATGCCGGATTCACGATTGACTCCGACGACCTCGATGCTCTCCACACGATCCTCGACACCACGGGCGGGCTCCCTCTGGCAATCGTCCTCGCAGCGGCTTGGGTCGACATGCTGAGCGTGTCTGACATCGCAAGCGAGATCTCTTCGAACCTCGACTTCCTTGAGACCGAGACGGGCGACGTCCCGGACCGTCACCGCAGCATCCGCGCCGTATTCGACTACTCGTGGTCGCTGCTGTCAGACGATGAACGGGCGACATTCACAGCCCTGTCGGTCTTCCGTGGCGGCTTCACGCGAGACGCCGCACAGGTGGTTGCCGGGGCCTCACTGCGAGGCCTGGCAAACCTGTCGAACAAGTCCCTGCTCGTGTCTGATCCCGGCGCGGGGAGATACGCGGTACACGAACTGCTGCGCCAATACTCCCAAGCGGAACTCGAAACGGATACGGAACGCTGCGCCGAGGTCCAGCTCGCCCACGCAGCGTACTTCGCAGACCTCATGGACTCGATGGAGCCGCTCATGTTCAAGAGCGACCAAGGATTGATGGCCCGCACGGTCGAGGCTGACATCGAGAACATCCGCACCGCGTGGCGCAGGTATCTGTCACTGGGTGATGCGACCAACTCGCTGCGGTTCATGGCAATGCTGTACTTCGTCTACGAGTTCCGAGGGTGGTACCCGGCAGCAATCGAGTTCTTCGAGGAAGCGATGGTTGCTTTCGAGGGACGAACGGAGGACTCCTGCGTGAGCGCCCGCCAGACGGCGAGGGGAGCCGCAGCCTGGTTCCGGATTCTCATCGGTCAAGTGGAAGAGGGCGCAGCCGAGGCCGACGCTGCCCTCGATGCTCTGCCGGATAGCACGACCCTTCTCGATCGTTGGCTTGTCGTGCAGGCCTCCGCGATCGGGAATGCCTACATGGGCCGAGCCGACGAGATGACGAGTTCCCTCGAACGCTACTTCGACGTCTACGAACAGCTCGGCGAGCCCCTGTGGGCTTGCGGAACCAAGAACTGGCTTTCCTTCTCGTGCATTCTTCGGGGAGATTTCGACATGGCCAAGACGTATCTCGACGGGAACATGGAGTACTACTCGTCGATCGACGAGCGCTACTTCATGACCTGGGCGTTGTGGCTGCAGGCACTCATGGCGATGAACCAGCACCAGACGATCGATGCAATCGATCTGTATCGCAGACAAGGCGACCGATCCCGTGACATCGGCTACCTCCGAGGCCTCTTCGAAAGCTCTTCGGGTCTCGGTGAGGCATCCACCGTCGCCGGCCAGTACGAGGAAGCTGAATTGGCCCTCACCGAGAGCCTCGAAATCTCAGAACGAATGGGGATGATCACGGACATGGTCGCGGTGATCGCCAAGATCGCCTCTGTCCGTGCAGCACTCGGCGAGTCGGCCAACGCCGTTTCGCTGCTCACGATGGTGATCGACGACCCCGTCTCGGAACGTCAGCCATTCACCGTCAACCAGACCATCCGGGAGGTTGCGACGTCGACCCTCGACTCGATTGTGCCCGATATGGAACCTGCTGCACTCGCTGCCGCCACAGAGGCTGGTCATGGCCTCACCTTCGACGCTGTCGTCAACGACCTGCTCGGCCGCACCTGACGCCCACACTGAGCCCTTCTCACCCCCTTATCGCCGCTTTCCCAGCAAAGTCGCCACTGTTCCGCGCTGCCTCGGTTCACCTCTCCGATAGCCGATTCCTGTCCTCAGGGCATTGACTAGATACGGAGCGGCGTTTGGGGCCGGGAACCCCTATCACCGTCTTCACGTTTGTTTAGCACACGGCTATTCCTCGATCGGGGAAGCTGGTCCCGCTCGATTGCAAGGAGGCCACCCATGCTCACGCAGGCCGAACGAGCGAGCACAATCCACCCGGCGCAGGCTTGGAGCAGGCGCTGACGGCGGTCAAGACCGCCGAGGACCGATCAACGTCGCACGCTGGCGAGACGGAATCCACCCCCCAACCATCCACACCCCTCGTCGGAGGTGTCGTTGTGGTCGTGTTGGCGGAGCTGAAGCGGCTCTGGCGCGGTCGGGAACTCATCCAGGCTGATGAGCGACGTGCGGTCATCGACCACCTGTTTCCGCGTGGAATCAATCGCAGGCAGTTCTTCACCAGGTTCGTGTCCCTGATGATGCTGTCCACCGCCATTGCGGTGTTTGGCGTGCTCGCAGACTCGACGGCCGTGGTGATTGGAGCCATGCTCGTCGCCCCACTGATGTTTCCCGTGCTCGGGTTCGCAGCAGCGGTGGTGATGGGGTGGCCACGGCGAGTTCTCAATCGTGCGCTGCTCGTCGCAGCGGGTGCGCTGCTGTCGGTGCTCCTGGCCGCGGTCATCTCGTTCGTGATCCCCGGCAGGGAGACCCCGCTCCCTGCAGAGCTGATGGCCAGGACGTCGCCCAACCTCCTCGACCTCGGCATCGCCCTCGCAGCCGGTGCTGCTGGTGCCTATGGACAGGTTCGAAGACATGCCGCAGACGCCCTCACCGGTGTTGCCGTGGCCGTTGCCCTCGTGCCCCCGCTCGCCGTGGTTGGGATCACCCTTCAGCTCACCGAGTGGCAACTCGCCCTCGGGGCGGGGCTGTTGTTCCTTGCCAACGTCGTCGGCATCGTCATTGCGGCATCCGCAACATTCCTCGCAGCAGGCTTTGTCCCCGGCCACAATCCGCTGCGTGGGCACACCCAGATCCTGCGAGGTATCAGCTGGGCAGCAATCGCCGCCATCATCGTCGTGCTACCCATGCAGTTCGGCAGGGGAGCTGTGCTACCTCTATCGGACCCCACCGACGAGGTCACCGCGGTGGTCGAGGAGTATGTTGGCGACGGCCTGGCGAGCACCGAAGTGGTCGAAGTCGATGTGAAGGTAAAGGACGGGTTCACCGACGTTGATGTGGTTGTCGCCAGCTCCGTTGTCGGCCCGCTCGCCGGCCCCTTGGCCGAGGAACTTGCCGAGCAGCTCTCCACGCCTATTCGGCTGAGGCTGCTTGTTGCTGCGACGGAGACCGAGCGTGCGGTGGCTGAGCCATGAGCCTTGAGGTGTGGCGGCCGTGGTAGTTGGCGTTAGCGGGTGCGTTTGGATCTTCGTTTGGTGATGAAGCCTCCGACGGCCAGGACGATCGTGACGATCACCGCTACCGCCGCGATTGTGATTCCCGAGATCCATCCGGTCGTCGGTTCGGTTCGTCCCGTCATATCTGTGACGAGCGATGATCGCCAGGCTTCCTCGCGGGCAGACCATTCTGCGGCATCTTGCGACGTGATCGACGCAACACCGTTCTCGGCAGCGGTGTACTCGATGAAGTAGCCGATAGCGGCTTCGTTGCGCGACGGATCCCACGCCCTGACTGCGACCTGGGAGGATGCCAACCAGTCGATGCGCGCATCGGTCGAGAAGTCGAGTCCGAAGTTGCCCTCGCCCGTCAGGGGATCCACGCTGAAATCTGCCCCTGTCGACTCGACCCGGTATTGAGCCATCCTGTCGAGGGCAATTGCTCGGTACCACTGGGCGATCGTTGATGCGATGGGTTCGGGCCAGCCTTCTCCATCGCTGAGGTTCCACAGCGCAAGGTGAGGAATGGCGAACGCTGACGCCGGCAAGACCGCTCCGGGGCTTGCGGCTGAGATGACGATGACGTTGTTCGGACTATCGATCGCTGCGTGGAAGCGCAACGTTGGGGCCGTGTACCGGCTGTCGTCAAAGGTGCTGTCCCCACCCACGATGCAGACCGTGGAATCGGTCAATCCGCCAAGATCGGAGGTCACCGCTGCAGCGGTGCGTTCGATCTCGGCCGAGAACCGTTCCATGCGTCCCGCCGGGACATCAGACATGCCAACATCCACGGAGAGCCCGTCCACCGCAACCCATTCAGCTTCTGGGAACAGCTCGGCGCACCGCGTGGTGGCCTGTGCCATGGCTGTTGGCGCATCCACTAGGGCGATCGACAGCGATCCCATGAGGATTCCGGCGGCCAGCATCATGGCTGTGGTTGTGCGCATGCGGGGCATTCAAGACCATCCCAGCGGTAAGCGTCACGCGTTGGACCCGACTCGCACGTGAGTCCCCCCTTGAAAGGGGGACAGCAGCGGAGCGCAGCGGCTCACAACTCAGAACTTCCCCCGTTGTCAGTCCCCCTTTCAAGGGGGACGGCAGAGGAGCGCAGCGACGATGCAGGGGGATGGTCCCACAGCTAGGCAACGCCACGTTCGTGTTCGCAGGCTCACGCGCCCCCTGGCTCACTCCGTTCGCCCGTCCCCCCTGAAGGAGGGACTCAGACCCAAGGCTCACAACTCACAACTCCCTCCCGCGTTCGCTCGTCGTTTGGGAAGAATCGGCGGAGTCAGCGCGGTCCTACCCTTCGATGATGCGTCCTATCTACTGGGCTGGAATCCTTGCTGCCGCCCTCGGGTGGGCCTCAGGCGGAATCGCAACTCGTGCGGCATT
>CAJQOW010000083.1 GCA_905480055.1 uncultured Acidimicrobiia bacterium | reverse complement strand
GGCTGTATGCGATCTGGCGCATCGCCCGCAAGCTGCCCCTCGCACAAGACGAGGGCGCGATCGAACGGGCACGCACAATCGTCGACGTCCAAGAAACCATGCGGCTCCCGAGCGAACTGACGCTCCAACAGTTCATCCTGGACAACGACTGGCTCGGCTGGCCGACCACGCTCTACTACGCCACCCTTCACGTGCCGGCACTCATTGCCTTCCTGATCTGGATGTTCGTGTGGCACCGTGACGCGTACCCGCACTGGCGAAACGGCTTGGTGTTCCTCACGGGCACCTGTCTGGTGATTCGCTTCTGGCGTGTCGCCCCTCCACGCTTCCTCGTCGACCTCGGCTACGAGGACCTCTCGGAAATCTTCGGGCCGTCGATCTACGGACCGGTGGGGACCGGGGTCTCCGACCAGTTCGCGGCGATGCCCTCGATTCACGTCGGGTGGGCAGCCGTGGTGTCGTTCGGTGTCGTCGCCGTGAGTACGAGCCCGTGGCGATGGCTGGCGACGCTCCACGTCATCATCACCATGCTCGTCGTGTCGGCATCAGGCAACCACTGGTGGCTCGATGGCATCGTGGCGATCGGTCTCCTCGTGGTCGGCCTGCTGCTCGACACTGCAGTGCGTCGACGCCGAACATCAACTCCCGTTGCAGCAACGACCGATCCCGACGACCCGGACCACCGCCAGCACGTTGACCAGCACGGCGACGGACACGGCAGCGACGAGGGCCCGCTTCAGTCTGAGGCGTCCTCAATCTCCTGACCCGCAGCTGACAGCAAGTCGAGGATGCGTGCCATATCGCCGATGTCCTCGCTGTCGAGATGCACGGCGAACAGAGCTTGCAGTGCACGTCGATAGGTGACCGACATCTCGCGCCACAGTCGGCGACCAGTCTTGGTCAACTCGATGTCGACCGCCCGGTGATCGTCCTCATCGACATATTTGTGTCGCGCTATCCACCCTTCCTCCTGCAGGCGATCGAGACGGCGACTCACACTCGAAGCCGGAAGGCGGAGGTCAGCGGCGACGTCGAGCGGTCGGGCTCGGCCGCCGAGGCGCTGCAACGACGCGAGGACATCGAACCACCCGAGCGAGATGTCCCACTCACTCCGGAGTTCCTCGTCGATGTTGCGCTCGATCTCAGCGACCATGGCCTGCATGCCCCGCCACACTCCGACGCGGACGTTGTCAAGGCGAGACATGGTGTCAGGATCAGGCGAGGAGGTTCAGGTGCAGGTACAGGTGATCGACGGGATCGGGTGATGACTCAGTTCGTTGCCCGGATCGCGGCCGCAAATGCATCGACCGCCTCAGAGATCTCATCCGCAGTGACAATCAACGGAGGCATCCAACGGATGGTCCGCTTCCGTGTCCCCGCACTCATCAAAATGACGTGGCTCTCGTGGAGGCAGTGCTCCACGACTGCCGCTGCGCGATTGGCGGAATCGAACTCAACGGCAACCATCAAGCCACGGCCACGCACGTGCAGAAGCGCGTCGTCGAGCTGCTGCAGATCTCGCAACGAGTCCATGAGCTGAGTACCTCGCGCCCGAACGTTGTCGAGGAACCCGGGTTCGGTCAAGACCTCGATCGTGGCCAGTGCCGCGGCGCAACCAATCGGTGTGCCGTTGGACGATCCGCCATGGCTCCCGGTGCGCCACTTGTCGTCGTGCACGCGACGGGTGCCGAGTGCTGCAAACGGGAACCCCGACGCAATACCCTTCGCCATGCAGATGGCGTCGGGTTCAACGTCGTGCGCTTCGATTGCGAACATCTTGCCGGTGCGACCGAAACCGCTTTGTGTCTCGTCGGCGATGAACAAAATACCGTGGTCCCGACACCGTTGATCGAGCCCCTGGATGAACGCTGCGGGCGTCGGGATGTAGCCCCGCTCACCGATGACTGGTTCGATGATGATCGCGGCGACCTCGTGAGCAGGAACCTGCGTGGCGAACAGTCGGTCAAGGCCACGCAACGCACGCGAGATCTCTTCTTCCTGATCCGATGCATGCGGGTCGGGAAACGGTGCAACAAATACCCCACTCGGGAACGGTCCGTAGCCGTCGCGGTCAATTGCGCGCGACGTCGACATTGCCAGCGTCAGCAGTGTGCGGCCGTGGAATGCGCCGTCGAAGGTGATGATGTTCTGTCGACCGGTCGCGTGCTTTGCCAGCTTGACGGCAGCCTCGAGGATCTCGTCGCTCGAGCTGCTGAAGAAGAACGTGTCGATCGATTCAGGCGTCAGGCTGTCGAGCCGCGCCGCCATGGGCTCGAGGAGGTCGTGCTGGTACACGCTGGCTTGCGCATGGACGAAACGGTGCGCCTGGTCGGAAATCGCCTGCACGACCTTCGGGTGGCAATGGCCGGTCGACGCCGCCGCGATACCCGCGGTGAAGTCGAGGTAGGCAACGTCGTTGGCGTCATAGACACGACAGCCCTGCCCCCTGGCAACGTGGAGGTCGGTCACCTTGGACCACACGTTGGAGAGGTGCGAACCCGGGCCTGA
>CAJQOW010000082.1 GCA_905480055.1 uncultured Acidimicrobiia bacterium | reverse complement strand
GACGGCGACGTAGCTGCCTCCACCGTCGGGCCTGCTGCCTGCGTTGGCCTCAAATTCATTGACTCAGCCGAGGGTCTCGAATCACTTGCGGACCCCGATGAGCTTCGTTTTGTGGGTTCAATCGAACCAAACGGTGTCGTGCTTCCGCATGTCGTTGCAGTGTCAGCGCTCGTCGACAGCGCTCGGGAGCGAGCGGACCTGATCATTCTCGACACGACCGACGTGGTCTCCGGTGTCGTGGGCCAGACCCTGAAGTACCACATCGCCGAGCTCACCAAGCCAGAGCTTGTCATTGCGATCGGCCGGGGAGGCGAGCTCGAGCCCGTGATCGGCATGCTTCGTCGATTCCTCTCCCTCCGAGTTGCCGAGGCCGAGCCACTCGATGATGCTGCACCGATGAGTCCCACCGAACAGCACTCAGCTAGGGTCGATGCATTCGTGAAGGATCTCGGCACTGACCCTCCGAAGTGGCGGGTACAAACCACGGTTTTTGCTCCCACGTTGCCCGTCGGGTTCGACGTCAGCAGGCTCGACGGGATGCTGGTGGGCGTCCAGGACGAGCGTGGTCGCTGTCGAGGCCTCGGCATCCTCGAGCACACGGACGGCACGGTTCGGGTTGCCACTGCCCACGGAGATGACATGCGCGGCCTCAGGCTCGGTTCGCTGCGGGTTGATCCCGTGACGTTTGCCACCAGTCGCGTGCGGCTGCGGGAACTGATCTTCGGGGTGTAGCGGTCAGAACTCGGCGGTCGAGGCTGAAGAGGTTGGCCGTTGGTAGACGACAGAGATCGAGCCGTCGTCGTTGCCGCGGAAGACCCGATAGGAGGCCCCGTCACCGGATTCGATTGGCAGGTGTCGCAGATTCGGGGCCAGCGTCTGTGCGCGTGCTGATGCCGGCTGGAGCAGGTCGAGGGAGTAGGTGTAGCCGGACTCTGTGATCTCGGACCGAGCGTTGCCTGCCTTGGTGTTGACAACGGTGAGTAGCCCGTCCTTGGGTGAAACGATGACCACCTCGGTTCCGTCGATGCGATCAACAACCGCCCAATCACTCGGTCTTGCAACCGTTGCAACGCTCGCATCGACGTCCAGGAGCCTGCCGCCATGGCTCCATTGCAGGCTGCCTCCATCGTCGAGGGCCACGGTGCGTTCTCCGGTGAGTACGAACCCGTTCGTGTCCCAGCGAACCAGCCGGAGGTTGTCTTCGGACAATGGGATGTCTGTCGTGTTCACCAACTGTCCAGTGTCCGGATCGATACTCGCGGTCGCCAACCGTTCACCAGGGGCATCGATCCATGCAAGTGCGAGCGGGTCGTCGCTGTGCCAGGTGAAGGTGTCGGCCTCGACGAACACCAGGGTCTCGTTCGGTCGGTCAGCACGCGCAACGCTCACGCCACATCGGCTGGCGAAGCACCGGTTCGCGGCGACGAAGGATCCTCCGGCGTCGTTCACCTCGGGATTCGTATACACCGTGGAGGGCGCGGGAATCGCTCCGATTGATCCGATCGACATGGGATCGGGTGTCGAATCCCACACAACCATCCAGCCCGAGTTCTCAGAGGCTGCGGAGATGAGCAGTTGTCGTTCCGATGAGTCGCTGCGTGGAGTTGAAGAGAAGTCGGTCGGCTCGGCGAGTTCATCCACGGTGGACACTTCCACCGCTCCGAATCCCAGGACAACGAGGGCAACGACAATCAGGGTCATGCCAACGATGGTGAGAGGCACGAGAGCCGAGACCGCTCTCGATGGTTCGCGTTCGAGCGAGGCTGTTTCGCCCTGCGCTGGATCATCATCCTCGATGGGAATCGGACGTACCCGTTCGGTGCTGTCGGGTTTGCTCATATGCCGACACTACGGACGCGGCGGCCCCCTTGGATCACATTGCCGATCTGAGCGGTGTGCGTGGATCCGGCCGACTACGTGAGACGAGCCGCCCCGTCTTCGGACATGATCGCCAGGCCAGCATCGAGGCCGTGGACGGTCATGATGCGACGGCCCGGCTGGATCGCGGGCTTGATCGTGCCGACCTCCAGCCCAAGGCTTTTCCAGTTCAGCGAGACGGCTTCGAGCGACGCACTCGAGGTGAGGGCGAGCCCGTATATCGATGCGTCCCGCACCGGTGAGTCGATCACTTCGAGCACCGTACCCGCTCGGAAGAACGCAGCGGGACGACCGGACACCTGCATTCTCAGCCGTGGGTCGAGACCGACGCGTCCGAGGGTGTCCACTGCCGAGCCAAGGTCGGGAACCAGCAACACGATGTGGTCGACGGTGAAATCCTCAACCGGAGCGCCTGCCGGTTCCTCATGGGTATGGACAGCGAACGCCGGTGCAGCCGGTGACCAGCTCCACGCGGGGTCACCCGTTGCCAGAGTGATGGACCCGAGCTGTGGCTCAGGAGCCCAACCGAATTGTGTCCAATCAATGGGGAGCCGCACGGATGTGATCTGGGTCATGCTCCAAGAGTAGGAGGGCGCGAGAAGGCCCGACGAACCTGCACTTCTGTGTCCCGCACTTCCCCGA
>CAJQOW010000081.1 GCA_905480055.1 uncultured Acidimicrobiia bacterium | reverse complement strand
GTCACCTGCACCCACATCGTGTCGATGTCGCCGTCGGCCGTGCAGAACTCCTCGAACATCTTGACGGTGTGGTAGCCCGGCTTCGGATTGATGCGGCCCTCGGGGACGTTCCACATCGCCTCGCAGGCCTCGCGATGCGCCGGCTTGGCCACGAGCCGCCCGCCCGGCAACGTGTGGGCGAGCGTCCCGACTTCCCGAACCGTCCCGCACGCCGACGGCTGCCCGGTCAGGCTCGTCGGCGCATCGCCCGGCCGACCGAAGTGACCGCTCAGGAGGTGGATGCCGTGGATCTGCGTGTTGATCGCCGTCCCGCGCGTGTGCTGGTTCGCGCCCATGCACCACAGGCTCGTGATCCGCAGGTCGCGGCGGCCGAAGAGGTCGCCGAGCATCCTGATGTCCGCGGCGCTCACGCCGGAGAGCGACTCGACGTATTCGGGGGTGTACCGCAGCATCGCCTCGGCGTATTCCTCGAACGAGGACGCCTGGCCGAACAGGCTCGGCTCATCCGTGTCCTTCCTGAATGCGCAGTGCTGCTCGACGAAGTTCCTGTCCCAGGTCCCGTTCTTCAGGAGCACGTGGGCGATGCCGTTGGCGATGAGCTGATCCGTGTGCGGCTCGAACTCGATGTAGCGATCGGCCATGTCGCTCGTGCGGGTTCGGCGCGTCTCCATGTCGATGATGAGAACCGCTTCGCCCCGCGACTTGCGATCGAGCACGCGCGAGAACAGGACCGGGTGCATCTCCGCCGGATTGTTGCCCCACGTGATGAGGACGTCACATCGGTCGAGGTCGTCATACGTCCCGGCCGGCTCGTCGACGCCGTAGGTTGCGAGGAATCCGGTGACGGCCGACGCCATGCACAGTCGAGCGTTGGGGTCGATGTGGTTGTTCGCCAACCCCCCCTTCATGAACTTGTTCGCGGCAAACCCCTCGGGGATCGTCCACTGCCCGCTCCCGTAGAACGCGAAACGCTCCGGGGCCCGCATGATCTTCTTTGCCGCGAGGTCGATCGCCTCGTCCCAGCCGATGGGCACGAGACGACCGTCGCGCCGAACGAGCGGCGTCGTCAGTCGATCCTCGCCGTAGAGGATCGAGCCGACGTGATAGCCCTTGACGCAGAGCAGGCCCTTGTTGACGTCGGCCCGCGCGTCGCCCTGGATCGCCACGACGCGGCCATTCTCCACGCCGACCATGACGTGACACCCAGTGCCGCAGAAGCGACATGGCGCCTTGTCCCATGTGAGATCACTTTCGTTTCCGAGAACCGGAAGCGAATGGGTACTGCCGGACGCGCCGCGGGCGGGCCGGATGGCCGCCGCCGTCGCCGCGGCCATCGCCGCGGAGCGCATGAACGTTCTTCGGTCGACAGTCATCGTTCCGATGCTCCTTTCGGTTCGCACGACGGGACGCTCTCGGGCTCTTCGAAGCCGACGTGCACGACCTCGACCATGCCGATCCCCTGCTGTTGTTCGATCCACTCGACGAGGCGTCGGCTCTCGCGCGGCGAGACGGACTCGAGCACGGCGGGAACGCGCACTGATTCTCGCTGCTCCAGCGCGGCCTCGTCGAAGTCGCCGATCGTGATTTCGTCACGCGACTCCACCGCGGCGAGCGTGGCCCGCCGCCCTGCGCCGACGCCATCATCGGCGCTCGGATCGGCATTCGGTTCGGTATCCCAGTGCCCGGCCGCCCCGGTGGCCCCTGCACCAGGTCCAGCGGCGCTGAAGATGATCACAAGTCCGCTGATCAGCATCACATGAACACCTCCATGTCGCACGCACGTGTGACTGGGCGATGATACGGCGTGTCGCGTCCCGTGTCATGCACCGACCACGACCGTGACCGTCATTGGAACACGCCAGGAACTACGAACTTCCGAGGAGTCGTCATTCCGGATGACGTTGTCGACAATACTCCGCGCCCCCACTACACTCCCAGCCACAGTTCGATCACCGACTCTCCCCGGTGATCCCCGCTGTGGAGGATTGCGCGTGAGTTCAGCCCCGAAGCCAGGGACGCAACAACAGCGCGACGACTCACGCGGCCTCGGCAGAGGTGGCGCAGAGAACGCAACATTGATCATCGGCCCGGTGTTCCTGATCCTCGCGGGGTGGTTCGCCTTCCGGCCGGATCGCCCGGTCGAACTGCCCGAGATGGTCCACATCGATCGAGCGGCGATCACGAGCGAGGCCCCGCGACCGTTCAAGAGCGATTCGACGATGCTCGTGGCCGGGTTCGACAAGAAGTGCCAGGACTGTCACCAGCTCTTTCGATCGAACCCCAACACGCCGACTCGCCTCAACCAGCATGCGAACATCGTGCAGGCGCACGGCATGAACGATCGCTGCTTCAATTGCCATGACCTCGAGAACCGCAACCTGCTCGCCCTTCCGGGCGGTGCGACGTTGACGTTCGCCGAGTCGGCACGATTGTGCGCGACGTGCCACGGCACGACATATCGGGATTGGCAGGCCGGAACCCACGGTCGCACGACCGGTTCGTGGGACGTCACGAGCGGGAATCAGCGGCGGCTGTCCTGCACCGAGTGCCACGACCCCCACGCGCCTGCCTTCGGCCCGATGGTACTGCTCCCCGGTCCGAACACGCTCCGCATGGGCGAGATCAACCGCGGACACGGCGGCCAGCGGCGACACAATCCGCTACGCCCCAACTGGGACGCGCACGCCGATGGGGAGGGGCACCACTGATGCAGCTTCCGGTGATCAATGGCCACGAGGCCGACGGCGGTAGCTGTGGCTGTCATGGCGACGGAGCCCCGGAGCGCCGCGGCATGGCCCGTCGGAGCTTCCTGCGGACCGCCGCCGCCGTGGGTGGCGGCCTCGCCGCAACCGCGGCCGCGCTTTCTCCCCTGCGACGCATCGACCCCGATGACGACGCGTTCGCCCACTTCTTCCAGAAGCACTACAAGGAGATGACGCCCGAGGACAAGGCCGTGGTGTTCAAGCGCATCGGCGAGCAGATCGCCAATCGCTACGACAAGACCGCCAACGTTCTCGATCCACAGCCGCTGGACGGCGTCGAGTTCGTGTACGCGCTCAACCTGAGCCGGTGCAACGGCAACCGACGGTGCGTCCACGCGTGCGTCACCGAGAACAACCAAAGTCGTTCGCCCGAGATGCAATACATCCGCGTGGTCGAGATGCCGATGGGCACCTTCAACCTCGAGGAAGGCAATCATCACTACGACGACGAGACCGTCCCGTCGCCGGGCCACTACTACCTGCCCGTCCAATGCCATCAGTGCAGCAACCCGCCCTGTGTCAAGGTCTGCCCCGTGGAGGCGACGTGGCAGGAGCCCGATGGCATCACCGTCATCGACTACGACTGGTGCATCGGATGCCGCTACTGCGAGGCGGCGTGCCCGTACTGGGCGCGGCGTTTCAACTTCTCCGAGCCGTCGATCCCCGCGGAAGAGCTCAACGAGGAGATGGGCTATCTCTCGAATCGCCCCCGTTCCAAGGGCGTGATGGAGAAGTGCACGTTCTGCCTGCACCGAACCCGGGAGGGCCGAATGCCCGCCTGCCTCGAGGCCTGCCCCACCGGCGCCCGCAAGTTCG
>CAJQOW010000080.1 GCA_905480055.1 uncultured Acidimicrobiia bacterium | reverse complement strand
GGTGTCGCTGTTCGGCGGGATGCTCGTCGTCCCCATCGCGTCGGCCCTGAGCCAATCAATCTGGATGTCGAAGGTGGAGCCGGACGTGCAAGGCCGAGTGTTCGCCGTTCGTGCGATGATCGGACAGTTCACCCAGCCGATCGCCCTTCTACTCGTCGGACCGCTTGCGGAGTATGTGTTCCTTCCACTCTTCAGCGAGGACACCAGTTCAGGAGGTGTCCTCGAGAGCGTGTTTGGCACGGGTGACGCAGCCGCGTACGGGGCGATGTTCTTCTGCATCGGCGTCTACACGATCGCGATGACCGTGCTCAGCTATTCGTATTCGCCGTTGCGAAACCTGGAGCGTGACATTCCGGACGCCGCTGGGCTCCCCAGCGAGGACGATGCCGATCCCGGCGATGGACTCGACGTTGGGGCAGCGACCGTCGGTGGCACCCCGGAGGCGTGATAGTTTCCCGTCGATGTCCCTACCCGCACCGGACCGCGAGCAAGCGGTTGCCTACCTCCAAGGAACCCTCGATGCGGGCCCGCTACTGGTCGAAGCCTCCCGGCTCCGCGACGAGGGACACGATCGCACGATTACCTACTCGCGAAAGGTGTTCATCCCCGTCACCACGTTGTGTCGTGACACGTGCACCTACTGCACCTTCGTCAAACCGCCGGGGGCCGGGGGCGAATTCCTGACCCCCGAAGATGTGCTGGCGATCGCTGCGGCTGGCGACGAGCACGATTGCACCGAGGCACTCCTCACCCTGGGGGACAAACCAGAGGACAAATGGCCCCAGGCAAACGAATTCCTGGCCCGATACGAGTGTGACACCACGATTGATTACGTCGTGAAGATGTCCGAACTCATCCGCTCGGAAACGAGGCTGTTCCCGCATGCGAACCCAGGGATCATGTCAGCAGCCGACATCGCGGCTCTGAGGCCGACCAACGTGTCGATGGGCCTGATGCTGGAGAACATCTCGGATCGACTCACCGAGCCTGGCATGCCCCACCACAACTGCCCCGACAAGGTTCCCGGAGTGCGGGTGGAAACGATCGAAGAGGCGGGACGCCAGCGAGTGCCATTCACGACGGGAATCCTGGTCGGCATTGGAGAAGACGAGGGCGAGGTCGTCGACAGTCTGTTTGCGCTCGCCGATCTCCAGGATCGGTACGGACACCTTCAGGAGTTCATCATTCAGAACTTCCGTGCCAAGGCGAACACAAGGATGCGCAACAGCCCGGAGCCCCCGATCCCGTACTTCCTACGCGTCGTTGCTGTCGCGCGCTGGATTCTGGGCGCAGAGGCCAATGTCCAGGTTCCACCGAACCTCACGGAGGACTTTGGGGTGTATCTGGATGCTGGTATCAACGATTGGGGAGGTGTGAGTCCTTTGACGATCGACTGGGTGAACCCAGAGGCGCCTTGGCCACACCTCGACACGCTCGAGACGGTGACGACCACTGCAGGGTTTGATTTGCGCCCTCGCCTCCCGATCTACCCCGAGTTCCTTCGATCGGCTACTACGGGCGATGCATCAGCGAATGCTTGGTTCGATCCCGACCTTGCAGGTGCCATCGATCACCGTTCGGATGCCGACGGCTACGCAGTACTGTCAGGCCCCGCATCCCCATGACCCACATCACCTTCCTGCAACTCCGACCCGCTGACGCCGTCAACGAGATATGGGCGTCAACCAGACGGCGGGAGGGGACGTTGGCCGTCGAGCTGGCATCGCCAACGCTCGCCGACATCGAGAATGCCCAGCGGGGCGGCCTCGTCGTCGTGTCGGGAGACGCCGACGTTGAAGCCCCAGCCTTTGCGGTCGCGCCAGCATTTGCCGGCAGGCTCGGCAACGGCGATGTCGAAGGCTGGCGGGTCACAATCCTCGACTCGGGCACCCCGATGGAAGTCCTCGATACCCTTGCTTTCACAGGCGCTGCCTACCTGCGCACCTCTCGAAGCTCCGTTGGAGCGGCCGCATCACTCGTCGACCTGCCCGGTCTGACGGTGGAGGTATCAACGTTCGTGGACTCTGTTGACGATGCCGTAGCGGCGGTAGCCGATGGCGCAACCGACCTGCTCCTTCGTGACTGGGACATCGAGCGGCTTGGTGAGCTTCGCGACGGGTTGGCAGACCATGAGCTGGTCGAGCGCACCGCCTTCCCGGGTGGCATTGCCTACGACACGGTGGCTGCAGCCCTCGATGCGGGGGCGTTCGCTACATATCTGAACCAGATCGACGGATCCGGGTGCGCCAGGCCGAGAGTGGATTGGGCACCCGGCAAGGACATGGCCATCCCGAAGCCCGACACCAGGGTCTCGACCGCATGGGCAGATGAGGCGTGGTTCGACGGGGATCGTTGCACCATCGAGGACGCATCTCCGGTCGTCCGTGCGATTCTCGAGCGTGCCCTCGACGGTGACCGACCAACTCGCGACGAAGTCGAGGTACTGCTCGGTGCACACGGTGGCGATGTGGAAGCGATTGCGGACGTTGCCGACGAGGTCCGTGCGAGGACGGTTGGCGACGATGTGACATTCGTCGTCAATCGCAACATCAACTACACCAACCAGTGCTACTTCAAGTGCGGCTTCTGCGCCTTCTCCAAGGGCCCGAGGTCGCTATCACTGCGTGGCGAGCCCTACCTCATGACCATCGACGAAGTCGCTGACCGGTCTGCAGAGGCGTGGGACAGGGGAGCGACCGAGGTCTGCCTCCAGGGTGGGATACACCCAGACTTCACCGGAGCGTTCTATGTCGACGTGGTCAAGGCTGTGAAGGCTGCCGTGCCTGAGATGCACATCCACGGGTTCACCCCGCTCGAGATCTGGCAAGGAGCGGAGACCTCGGGGACGACGGTGCGCGACCTGCTCCTCGAGCTTCAGGCCGCTGGTCTCGGGACCCTGCCAGGGACAGCCGCCGAGATCCTCGACGATGATGTGCGCCTCACGCTCTGTCCCGACAAGATTCGCACCAGCCAATGGGCACAGGTGATGATGACCGCCCACGAGATCGGACTGCGAACCACGTCGACGATGATGTTTGGCCACGTCGACGGGCCATCTTCGTGGGCGAACCACATTGAGGTGCTCCGAAGTATCCAGCAACGAACGGGAGGCTTCACCGAGTTCGTGCCACTTCCCTTCGTCCACATGGGGGCACCGCTCTGGCTGCGGGGCAAGTCGCGGCCGGGTCCGACGTGGGATGAGGTGATCCTGATCCATGCGGTGTCGCGACTGGCGTTCATGGGCCTCATCGACAACATTCAGGCGTCGTGGGTCAAGCTCGGACTCGATGGAGCAGAGGCGCTGCTTCGATCCGGATGCAACGATGTGGGTGGCACGCTCATGGACGAGTCCATCTCGAGGGCAGCCGGGGCGTCACACGGCACCGAGGCCACGCCAGCGGACTTTCTCGACGTGATACTCGATCTCGACCGTCAGCCGGTGAGGCGGAACACCGTCTACGAACCCATCGAAGCGGGACTCCAGATCATCCAACCGTGAAGCTGACCGTTGGCGTCTAGAGGAAGACGACAGGCTTTCCATCAACGGGATGTGCGATGACCCGCACTCGGCATTCGTACACCTCGGACAGCAGTGCTTCAGTGAAGACGTCGTGTGCCGTGCCTTCAGCTGCGATCTGTCCGGACCGAAGCATGATCACCCGATCGGCATGCCTGGCGGCGAGGTTCAGATCGTGGCTCGAGGTGACAATCACATCACCGGTTCGTGCCCTGCCCGCGGCAACCGACATCACGAGGTCGGCGTGGGCAAGATCGAGACTATCGGTGGGTTCATCGAGGAGCAACACTCCGTTGTCCTGGGCGAGGATCCGCGCAATGGCGACCCTGCGGCGCTCACCTCCGGACAACGACGACACTGCACGGCTTGTGAGATGCTCGATCTGCATCGTGGCAAGGCTCTGATCGACGAGTTCGCGCCGCTCCGGTGCGTCGAGCACCGACAGGTGCGTACCGAAGCCGACAACCGTGTCGACGTCGTACGGCACATCGGTGCGATCGGACTGCACGAGGTACGCCCTGGCCCTCGCACGATCGGGCACGGTGAGGTCTGCTGGGTCGGCGCCGTCCAGAGTGACTGCGCCAGATGTGGGACGCACTTCTCCGGCGAGGCATCCCAGCAGGGTGGTCTTGCCTGCGCCGTTCGGCCCGACGACGGCAACGAATTCTCCTCCGCCGACCGCAATGGTTACCCCGGACAGTGCAGGCGTGCCACCTCGCACAACGACGACCCGGTTCGCTGACAAAGTGGTCACGGTGTCACCTTCCTCCGCGTGACCATCCACACGAGGTAGGGACCGCCTACGGCCGCCGTGACGAGCCCGACCGGTACCTCGAAACGTCCGCCGATCAGGCGACCAACGGCGTCTGCAGCCACGAGAAGGACCGCGCCTGCGAAGGCGGCTGCCACGAACGCCCTTCGGTGGTGGGGGCCGACCAGTGACCGCGCGGAGTTGCCAGCGATCAAGCCAACGAACGCAACCAGTCCAGCAGCGCCGACAGCAGCGCCGACGCCGAGCCCGACTGCGGCGAGTGCGATCGTCGCAACTCGGTTGACATCGACTCCGAGGTGGGTGGCGGAGGCCCGTCCGAGGCTCATGACATCGATACGGCTCGCGAAGGGAAGCGCCACAGCAAGGGCCATCAGGGCGAATGTCACCGTCCACAGTGCGGTGCCCCAGGTGGAGGCTGCGAGGCTTCCCACGAACCAGAACGACAGGTCCGGAATGCGGGGGTCATGGATGGCTATCGCTGCAGCCGCGACGACTGCGCTCACGGCGAGGCCGAAACCGATGCCGACAAGGATGAACCTGGATGGATCGCCTTCCGAGTTGCGGGCGAGGATCAGGACAACGCCCGACCCGAGGGCACCCACCAGCGCCCCTCCGAACACGCCCGCCACAGGGCCGAAGGCTGTCCACGCAATCCACAACCCAAGCAAGACGCCGATCGAAGAAACCGACGACAGGCCTACCAGGTAGGGGTCTGCGACGGGGTTGCGGAACAAGCCTTGCAGAACGGCCCCGGCCACCCCGAGCGCTGCTCCTGCACCGAGCGCAGCAAAGACCCTGGGGAGACGGATGTTCCAGATGATGGGGTCAGCAACGTCCGATGTCGATATGTCGATCGGTAGCGATCGGTCGAGCAGCACATTGAGCGTGTCGAGTGGGTTGATCGTGATGGTTCCGACGCTCACAGCGATCAGTGCCGTTCCGAAGACCGTCAGCAGCCCGATGCCGACGATCGCCCACATCGATGGTTCGCGGTGCTCCGCTGCGCGGGTTCCCTCGGTCATGGGCCGTCGAGTTCGGGATGGAGGTCGATGACGAGCTGCATGAGAGCCTGTCCAACCCGCGGTCCCATGCCCAGGAGCAGCGCTTCGTCGTAGGTCAGGACGTTGCGGCTGCGCCCGGCTGGGG
>CAJQOW010000079.1 GCA_905480055.1 uncultured Acidimicrobiia bacterium | reverse complement strand
CGAGCCTTGAGCCTTGGACCTTGAGTTCTTGAGTTCTTGAGTTCTGAGTTTTGAGTTTTGAGTTTTGGGTTCCGCATCTTCTCTGCTCGCGTCGCTTCCGCAAGCGGGCGTGGCCGCCGTGGGCTTGTGACCTCTGGGCTGGCGGGCCCACCGAGTCTGAGCCCTGAGTTATGAGCCCTGGGCCGTGAGTTCTTGAGTTCTGAGTCTTGACTTCTGAGTCTTGAGTCTTGGCTGGGCTCAGGAGAGGGTCGACTTTGTGCGGTCCATGGGCAGGTAGATCCTGGCGGCGACGGTGTGTGATCTGTCGACCGAAGAAAGCCTCGGTTCTATGGCGGATCTGCCCTCGTAAACCTCGCCGGAGGCCTCCAGCTTGAAGACAGCGTCTTGGGCAAGCGGCAAGGGACCACCGCTCAGATACGCCTCCGCCAAGTTCGCTACGTCTTCTCTCGACATCGGACCACCTCGTCAGCATCGCCGCCTGATCGCTGAGCACCCTACTCGGGCCTCGGTGCCGCAAGCCACAAGCCACAAGCCGCCCGCCCAGCGAGCGCAGCAAAGTCGCCTTCCGGATCGGCGAACGGAGGGCCAAGTGCTGCGTACGACCGGCGTTGTGCCGCATCCCCTTGGAATACGCCTAATCGAGTGCAGCGGACTACGCTCTCGCTCACCTGCAGCGGTGGCGGAGTAGGTCCGTCGAAGCTATTTGCAGGCGGAGTACCCTCCCTCGTGGGACGAGGGACAACGGACGTTCTGGAGGGTTCGTGCGCAGATCGTGGATACCGGTGGCAGTCCTCTGGCTGGCATACACCGTTCTCCTCATGTGGGCCGTCGCCCAGTTCAGCTGGCTCCCAGCACAGTGGGCAGAAGAAGCTGAAGTCGTCGACGAAGCGATGGTGCTTCTCCAATACCTCGGAGCGCCAGTCATGGCCCTCGTTCTTGCCGTGATGACATGGTCGTTGATCGGATGGCGCTCGAATGGCGCAAACCGAGAGGATGGACCGCCACAGCGTGACAACAAGACCGTAGTCACCACCTGGCTCATCGTCACCACCGCACTTGCAATCTTTGTTGTGATCAATCCCGGATTCGTGGGACTCGCAGAGATTCGTGGCGAGCCGAGTTCGGACTATGTCATCGAGGTTGAGGCTGCCCAGTTCTTCTGGAAGGTGACCTATCCGAATGGGGCGGAAGCCTTTGACGAGATGGTCGTGCCCTCCGATCGCCGCGTCCGCTACGACGTCACGAGCAAGGATGTCAACCACTCATTCTGGATTCCTGCGTTCCGCATCAAGATCGACGCGGTCGCTGGACTCGTCACGCAAGCATTTGCGACTGCGCACGGTGAGGGCGGCATTGATGACGACATCAACCTCCGAATCCAATGCGCTGAGCTCTGCGGCGCTGGCCACGCCTCGATGGCGATGCCGGTCCGCGTGGTGACCGATGCCGAATTCAACGAATACGTCGACTCGCTCCTGGAAGGTGAATAGCTCGACATGACGATGCTCGAGGACAGCCCAACACAGCCAGGCTCGGACGCCCCGCAGCCGCCGGGTAGTGCGGTCGCCACGCCGCGACCCAAGGCACACCGGCCGTTCAAGTGGGTCATCCGCGGCACGGTTTTGGCCGTGGTTGGATACATCTTCGGTGTCGCGCTCACGATCGGGATCAACGGTGGAAGCCCAACCGACGAACTCGTCGTCATCGTTGCGTATGTCTTTGCCCTCATCGGATGGCTCGCTGGTGTCGGCGGCATCGAAGCGTTCGGCCGCCAATGGATCGGAAGACAGCCCAAGGTCGACACCGATCCGTCGTGGGGCCGATACTTCGGGTTCACTGTCGATCACAAGGTGATCGGCATCCAGTACGGCGTCACCCTCATAGCGGTTCTCCTGCTCGGCGGTATCGCTGCGATGATCATGAGGATCGAGCTTGCCTCACCTGGTGTGGGTGTGGTCAGCCTCGAGGAGTTCAACAAGATTGTCTCCATGCACGGCATCCTGATGGTTGCTGTTGCCGTGGCTGGCGTCATCGGTGCGTTCGGCAACTACATCGTTCCCATTCAGGTCGGTGCCCAGGACATGGCATTTCCGAGGCTCAACGCACTCGCTTTCTGGCTGCTTCCCCCGGTTGCCGTTGGACTCCTGGCTGCTCCGCTGCTCGGCTCGTTCAATGCCGGGTGGACTGCCTACGCCCCGCTCTCGGTGACCAACGAATCGGGCCAGATCCTGTTCAACCTTGCCATCATCACGTTCGGCCTCGTGTCGATCCTCGGTGCGATCAACATCATCGTCACGGTGATCACCATGCGTGCGAAGGGGCTCACGTGGGGTCGCCTTCCCATCTTCACCTGGGCTGCGTTCGCCACAGCCCTGTTGGCGTTCACGGTCACCCAGTTCTTCGCTGGGGCGCTTGTGCTCGTAACGATGGACCGTGTTGCAGGAACGTCGTTCTTCGACCCCGATGTCGGAACGAGCCTCCTCTATCAGCACATCTTCTGGTTCTACTCGCATCCGGCCGTCTACATCATGGTGCTACCGGGCTTCGGCGTGATCCTCGAGCTCACGACGACGTTCGCCCGCAAGCCGCTCTTCGCCTACAAGGCGGTCGTCGCCTCGCTGCTCGGCATTGTTGGACTGTCGGTCGTGGTGTGGGCGCACCACATGTTCACCTCTGGCATGGCTGACTTCCTCCACGGTCCGTTCATGATCCTCACCGAAGCTATCTCGATTCCCACGGGCATCATCTTCCTCTCGATGATCGGGACCCTGTGGCAGGGGAGTCTGTGGTTCCGCGCGCCCCTTGTGATGGCATTCGGATGGCTCTTCAACTTCCTCATCGGTGGAATCACCGGCATCTTCCTCGCCGACGTCGCAACAGACATCCACCTCCACGACACCTACTTCGTGGTCGCTCACTTCCACTACACGATTGTTGGCGGTGCGATCTTCGCCCTGTTGGCAGCCGTCTTCTATTGGTTCCCGAAGTTCACCGGCCGCATGTACAACGACCGTCTTGCGACGATCTTTGCGATCTGGGTGACCGTTGCGTTCAACATGACGTTCATCCCGCTGTTCTGGGCGGGAATGAATGGCATGAACCGCCGGATCGGCGACTATCCAGAGGCCTACGCAGGCGCCAACAGGTTCGCCTCGCTCTCTGCCTTGCTCCTCGGTGCGAGCTTCCTGTTGTTTGTCGGCAACCTGCTGTACAGCTCCATTCGGGGCCCGAAAGCAGGTCCGAACCCGTGGAACGCACGGACCCTCGAGTGGCTCGTGTCCTCACCTCCGCCGACCCACAACTTCATCAGGGAACCCGTAGTCGTTGGAGCTCCGTACGACTACGGCATCGAGGGCGCGGTCCACGCATACTTCGTGGAACCCGAACCGGCACCACCGACGCCGGAGCCAGAGGCCCAGTCCGATGATGATGCGTCGCCACCCGTCGACGATGATGGGGCGCTCGTATGACGACGCACGAAGCCACCCAACACGACAGCGAAGTCGCTGTCGATCAGGCGGGTTTCCGCAAGGCAGCAATCAAAGGCATGTGGGGTGCGTTCTGGCTCACGGTGCTCACGATCGGCGAGTTCATCGTCTTCGGCCTGGGCGACGGCGAGACCTGGGTCACGTTTGCCCTGCTGCCGTTCATCGTGCTCAAGGCCTGGATCATCCTCGATATCTTCATGCACATCAGGGCGCTCTGGAGCGATGATCACTGATGACCACTGACACCGCACCCCCAGAGGCCGCCCAC
>CAJQOW010000078.1 GCA_905480055.1 uncultured Acidimicrobiia bacterium | reverse complement strand
GACGCTGCCTCCGCAAGCCCTGAGAATCCGATAGGTTGCCGCGGCTCCCAACCGGCTGTCGACCGATGACCGAAACGAACCACTAGAACGGACCTGTGGCGAAGGACGTATCCAATTTCGTAGCGGCTGAGCATGCATTGTGGTCCAAATTCGGGATCACGCCGTCAGAGCGCCGCGTGAAACTGCGAGCCGGGAACGAAGTGCGCATACAAGAGGTCGGTGAGGGTCCGCCCGTGGTGTTCATCCACGGGGTGGCCGTTGCCGGTTCGAGCTGGGTGCTGTTGGCTGATGCCCTCAAGGACGACTTTCGGTGCATCCTCGTGGACCGTCCGGGCTGCGGCCTCAGCGACCCGATCCCGAATGGTCCGCTGACGACGGCCGCTGACATCAAACGCTTCGCCGAAGAGCTGATACCAGACGTTCTCGATGACCTCTCTCTCGATTCTGCGGCGCTCGCATGCACATCGATGGGCGCGTTCTTCGGCTTCCGCACCGCCATCACCAATCCGCAACGGATCACGAGGCTGGTCGAGTACTCCTGGGCGATGGGCACGCCGATGGCCAAGGTGCCGATGATGATGCGGCTCGGATCGCCCCCACCGATGAAGGCAATAATGGTTCGCGTGCCCGTGCACGCAGCAGTCCTGAGCGCGATGTTCAAGCAGGGGGGCATGAAGCGGGCAATCGAGTCCGGCAAATTCGACGACGACATGCTCGCCTGGTGTCTCGCCATCATGAATCACACGGGCACGTTCAAGTCCGAGACGGACAACAACACCTTCATCTCCCTCAGGGGGCAGAAGCCCGAGTTCCTCTTCACCGACGAAGAACTGCAACGCCTGCACATGCCCGTGCTCCTCCTGTGGGGTGACGAGGACAGCTATGGCGGCGAACGCGAAGCCGAAACGTTCGCTGCCCGGCTGCCAAACGCAACCCTCGAGATCGTTCGCCAAGCCGGACACGCGCCGTGGATCGACGAGATCGACATCTGCGCAGCGAAGACAAGAGAGTTCCTCCGCAGCTGAGCGCCACCAGCCAGTTCGACACCACCGCGATCTCGGTCGACCAACGCCGCTCAGACGTTCACGACAGCTCCATCAGTGCCCAGCTCCGCTCGCTTTGGTGACGCGGCGGACCGACCAGCGCAGCGCACGGTGAACTCGGTACCCGTCAGGTGTTCGCAGAGGCAGGCAAGGATCTGAGTGCTCTCACGGCGCGAGAGCTCGGCAGCCCAGTGCGGCCAGGCCGGTCCACGACCCGGCCGTCCATCACGGTTCAGCTCCGCCTTCATGGCGTCGAGTACCAACGGCACGTGTTGGTACTCATCGATACACACCGGCCCCGACCCACTCACGAACATCGCCGGGTCGGCCTCAGCCGCATCGCGAGTGGCCACATCGTCGAGATCGACCAGTTCCGCTCCCACCTGGGCAGCAATCGCTCGCAACAGCGTGGACTTCCCCACCGACCGCGGACCCTGGAGAAGCAGAACCGGCTCTGCTCGCACCTCCTTCCTGCATCAGACCCGTGACCCCTTCCGGGTGGTGGCGACCGGCAACCAGATACTTGGACATGAGAGATCCCCTCTCGTCCTGGCGACCAGCTTGGTCGCCGGCCCAGTCGCCCCAAGCCGCTTGGCGACCTGCCGGGGGAAAGGGATGGACACCGCTACTCGTTCGGTGTGCCGGACAATGCCGAAGGCGCACCCCGAGATGTTTCTGTGCCCCCACGGCAGCGCTTTCTGGCGTGGGGGTGATGTCTCGGAAGACACCGCGACAACCGCAACAAGCACCTTCGGGTGGCGCAACCCTTCCTCTCTGTGATCGTATGCATGTGGCGACCGTCACATAGACGCCGACTGGGGGAGAATCGAATGCCGATCGAGTCATCGGGCCGCAGCGCGGGGAACCCCCGGCTGTATGAGCTCATCGCCGACTCGCCGAAAGAGGGCGACAGCCCGACCGTGTGGGCTTGGCCGCAGCTGATCGACCACTTGAAGGTCGCCGGACAGCCGGTGCAGGGGCCGTGGCCACCGCATCAGGAGAAACGCCCGGATCCGGATCCCGACGGGATGCCGAGGGCTGTGCCCGATCCCGAGGGCCAGTAGCCCGCTCGCCCATACGCCCGACACTCGCCCATTCGCAGAACAGGAATCCGGACATGTATCCCTCCCGCTTTCGTTACGAAGCGCCGACCACCCTCGCTGACGCGATCGCCATCCTGGCGGCGAACGACGACGCGAAAGTCTTGGCCGGCGGTCAGAGCCTCATCCCGATGATGAAGCTGCGGTTCGCCAGCCCGGCCACGCTGGTCGACATCAACAACATCCCCGGGCTCGACTTCCATGGGCCCGATCCCGACGGCACGTACCGCATCGGTGCGCTGTGCCGGCACGCACATCTCGAGAAGTCGACGACGCTGGGCGATCACCAGCCGCTGCTGGCGTCGTGTGCTCCCCTTGTGGCCGATCCGATCGTGCGCACTCGGGGCACATTTGTCGGCTCGGTGTGCCACGCTGACCCGCAGGGCGACTGGGCGTCCTGCATGGTGGCGTTGGACGGGTCGATCACGGCAATGGGCCCGAACGGCACGCGTTCGATTCCGGTGAAGGAGTTCGTGGCCGGGCCGTTCACAACGGTGCTGGCAAAGGACGAGATCGCAACCGAAGCGGTGATCGCTCCGGCTCAGGGCACTCGGGCCGGTGGCTACCTCAAACTGGAGCGGCGGGTGGGCGACTTCGCAACCGCTGGTGTCGCGATTGCCGTGGACATGTCGGGCGGCACCGTCAAGAGCGCCGGTATCGGCCTCACAGGGGTGGGTGCACAGACAATCGACGCAGCCGATGCCGCAGCCGCGCTGATCGGGTCGGGCCTCGAGCCGGACGTGATCGAGCAGGCAGCGAACCTCGCGGCCGAGGTCTCGAACCCCCGGTCCGATCATCGAGGCAGCGCCTCGTACAA
>CAJQOW010000077.1 GCA_905480055.1 uncultured Acidimicrobiia bacterium | reverse complement strand
CAGGCCGCCGTCGAGGCTCTTCGTGACGGCGTAGCGAGCGACACCGATCGGTTCTACGGCTCACTCGAACGAGACATCGTGGCGCTCAACTCGCTGGTCGATGACCTCTTCCTTCTTTCCCGAATCGAAGCGGGTGACCTGAAGCTCGACCAGACCGCAACCGACCTCACCGATCTTGCAGACGAGGCGATCGAGGTACTGACGCCTGTAGCCCTCAAACACGGCGTCGAACTCTCACTGAGTTCACCGACGCGGGTCGTCGTCACCACCGAACCGGAGGCGGTCGGGAGGGTCATCCGCAACCTCCTGGACAACGCTATCCGGCATGCGCCCACTGGCAGTCGGGTCACGGTCACCGTGGCGAGCGACGGCGGTGCAACCGTGACCGTGCGGGACGAAGGGGACGGGTTCCCAGCTGACTTCGTTGACTCTGCCTTCGACTCGTTCACCAGATCCGACCGCTCCCGCACCCGTGCAACCGGTGGGGCTGGTCTCGGACTCGCCATCGCCAAGGGCTTCGTCGATGCGCTCGGAGGCGAGATCTGGGCGGAGTCCGGTCCCGGAGGCGTGGTGGCATTCCGCCTCGCCTGAGGCTGCTCTCAAACGGCGAGCAGGACCACAGCGATGAGGGCCATGCCGATGCCAAGCCACTGCAGCTTGTTGGGGTGTTCCTTGAGAATGAGGATCGCCGCCAGCACCGTGAATGCGGGGTACAACGATGCAATCACTGCGCTCACGCCGAGCGGTCCGGATTGCAGTGCGAGCAGGATTGTCACGTTTGCGGCCATATCGGCCAGGCCGGCGAACGCCACGATGGGGAGGATGTCGCGACGTGGCGGTGCAGCGGATTTGCGAAGGAACGCCACGACGAATGCGAGCGGGACGCTCACGGACCGAGCCGCAACCAGTGGCCAGATGCCGGAATCGGCCGATGTCTGGTCGAGCAGGATGAAGAATGCGGCGAACCACACGGCAGCGAGCACTGAGAGGCCGATCACCGATGCAGGAGCGTGGGAAGCCGACCGATCCCAGGCAACCAGGATCACCGCTGCCAGGGCACACCCGACGCCAACCCACTGCTGCGTGCTCAGCAGCTCTCCCAGCACGAGACCTGCAGCGACGGGGAGAAGCGCAGCGAGTGAACCAGTGATGGGTGAGACGATCGACATCGAACCGCGTGCAAGCGCCGCATACAGCGAAGCGATACCGAGCACGCCGAGCACTCCGGCCACGGCACCGAGGGCAATGTCTCCAGTGCTGATTGCAGGTGCGTCGATGAGGATGAGGGTGAGGCCGAGTAGGGCAACACCAATCAGCTGCGACCAGGCCACCACGCCCCACAGTGCCATCTTGCGGCTTGCGAGGCCGCCTGAGAAGTCTGCCACCCCATAGAGGGCTGCCGTTGCAAGGGAGAGAAGTTGGCTCATGCGTTGGAGAGCGTAGGAGTCGGGTTCTGGTCGGTGTCACACAACACGGGGGATGTGACACCATGGGGCGGGTGACTTCCCGAATGCGGGCGATTGTCGTCCTGATCTATGCCTTTGTGCTGCTCGGCATGCCCGGCTCGGCCCTCGGCGTTGCATGGCCGTCGATGGCAGACGACCTCGGCCGAAGCCTCGGCGACCTCGGAATCATCACGTTGGCCATGGGGCTCTCCTACGGAGCGGTGAGCATGGCCAGTGGCCGTCTCACGAGCCGGTACCCAGCAAGCAAGCTCCTCCTGGCGGCCGCCGCATCGGCGGCGGTGAGCCTCGCCGTGTTTGCGCTTGCGGACAACTGGATATGGATCGTGGCAGCAGCGGTGCCTCTCGGCATGGCTGGTGGCGCCATCGACTCGATCGGCAACGGCTTCGTTGCGGTCAAGGAGGACTCCTCGGTGATGGGGTTCATCCATGCCGCGTTCGGGTTCGGATCGATGATCGCACCTCTGGTGATCACCGGACTCGTCGCCATCGGGCTGTCGTGGCGGGTCGGTTTTGGAGTGTTTGCACTTCTGGAAGTGATCCTCGCCCTGGGCTTTTTCACCGCCGGCTCCACCATCCGCATGCCGATGGAGGGCAGCAGCGACAAGCCACGCCGAGCCGGTTCGCGGTCGCTCCTCGGCCTATCTGTGTGGACGTTCTTCATATACGCCGGGACCGAAGGAAGCACTGGTTTTTGGGCATTCACCCTGCTCACCGAGGGTCAGGGCATCTCGGATGAGGTCGCAGGCCTCGCCGTTGCTGGGCATTGGGGAGCGCTGTTCGCATCCCGACTCCTGCTTGGCATCGTTGGCGACAGGGTGGAGCCGAACCGCACGGTCACCATCTCCGCTGCTGGCATCGTGGTTGGCCTGGGACTGATGTGGTGGAACCCCTCCAGCGTGGTGTCGGTCTCCGGGCTGGTGCTTGCCGGGTTCGCAAGCGGGCCGGTGTTTCCGCTCGAAGTCATCCTCACGGCTCGAAGGTTCGGAGACGAATACACGCCGTGGGCGGTGGGCTATCAGCTTTCTGCGGCGACCATATCCATTGCGATCGTGCCAGCCATCATCGGCGTTGCAGTGAATCGCAACGGCGCCTTGGTTATCGGGGCCATGCTGACCGTGCTCGCCCTCGTGATGTTTGCGAGTGTGGAAGCGCTGCGCTTGGTGAGCCGAAGGGAAGCTGCGGTGGTTGGTGCGGACGCTTCCTAGGCGTGGCATCCGGTGGGAGCAACCCGGTCCATCTACGATGCACCGATGAGCGCTGACCACATCGTCCTCGCCCTAGTAGCGACCCTGACCATCGGAAGCGCTGACTTTTTCGGGGGCATCGCCTCGCGTCGATCGACCCCCCTCGCCGTCGCGGCTTGGTCCCAGGGGATCGGTGTCCCGATCGTTGCCCTCGTCGCGGTCATCGTCGGCGGTCAACTACTCGCCGCGGACCTCGCACTCGGTGTTGTCGCGGGCGTGGGTTCAGCTGTCGGAGTGGGAGCCCTGTACCGGGGCTTCGTGCACTCTGATGTGGGCATCGTTGCTCCTGTAGCTGCAACCACGGCGGCTGTGCTCCCGATGATCGTTGGCTTTGCGACCGGTGACAGGCCGACCACGGTGACGGTGGTTGGTCTCGGACTCGCAATCGTCGCGATCTTCCTGGTCGGCTACGTCCCAGGATCGGACCATGCAGCATCTGGCATCGGATACGGTCTGGCGTCCGGCCTCGGCTTCGGATGCATGGTGCTGGCGTATGCGGGAACGAGCGAGGAGTCCGGAATCTGGAGTGCAGTGGCTGGCAGGTTGACGGGGACGATTGTCCTCGCTGCGGTCGTGGTGCTGACGCGGGCAGCGTGGCAGATCGCTTCCGATGCGCGGGTGCCGACGGCGCTTGCGGGTGTGCTTGCCGCGGTGGGCATGGGAGCATTTGTCGCCGTGTCTCAGACCGCCGAGCTGTTCGTCCTGGGCGTGATCCTCGGCATGTTTCCCGTCGTCACCGTGGTCCTTGCCGCCATTGTCCTCAAAGAGAAGCTGTTGGCCTCACAATGGATGGGTGTTGCGCTCGCAGGTATTGCTGTTGCGCTCATCAACCTCGGGGGTTGACCTCGTCCATGGCGGCGACGAGAGTCGCTAGGTTGCCTCCATGTCCCAAGCCCGTTCGGTGCAGCGCACCTACCTCGCCCTCGTCCTGTCCTCGACGCTGGCATCGTCCTTCATTTGGGGCGTGAACACCCTCTTCCTTCTCGATGCGGGCCTCAGCAACACCCAGGCGTTCACGGCGAATGCGTTTTTCACGCTCGGTCAGGTCGTCTTCGAGATCCCAACCGGTGTGGTTGCCGATGTCAGAGGCCGCAAACTGTCCTTCCTCCTCGGCGCATGCACCCTTTTTGTTACGACCTTCATGTACCTGGCACTGTGGCAATTCAACGGTCCTTTCTGGGCCTGGGCCGCTGTCTCAGCCCTCATCGGCCTGGGGTTCACGTTCTTCACTGGTGCAACCGAGGCATGGCTCGTGGATGCACTCAACTTCTGCGGCTACGACGGCACGCTCGAGCGGGTATTCGCGAAGGGTCAGGTCGTGATGGGTGTCGGCATGCTGGTCGGTGCCATCGGTGGGGGACTTGTCGCCCAGGCAGTCAGCCTCGGTGCGCCGTACGTCATTCGGATGGTGTTGCTGCTGGTGACGATCGGTCTGGCTGCCTTCATGATGAAAGACCTCGGCTTCACCCCAATGGAGAAGACGTCGCCCGTCGACGAGGTTCGTACGGTGCTGCGTCACTCGATCGACAACGGAATCAAGAATCCTCCCGTCCGATGGCTGATGCTCGCTGCGCCGTTCAGCATCGGCGTGGGCCTGTATGCGTTCTATGCCGTGCAGCCCTACCTGCTCGAGCTATACGGGGATGACAGTGCATATGCAATCGGTGGCTTCGCCGCTGCGTTGTTCGCTGGTGCCCAGATTCTTGGCGGTCTCACCGTGCCCTTGGCGCAGAAGATCTTCCGGTATCGCACCCAAGCGCTGATCGTGTCCACGATCGTGAGCGTGCTTGCGCTCGTTGCCATCGGTCTCAGCTCGAACTTCTGGGTCGTGATGGGCCTCCTCGTCGTGTGGTCCATGACGGGAGCGGCGGCGTTGCCCATGCGTCAGGCCTACCTCAACGGCCTCGTCCCGTCCGAGCAGCGGGCGACGGTGCTGTCGTTTGATGCACTGATGGGGTCTGCAGGAGGCGTGGTCACCCAACCAGTACTTGGACGTGTGGCCGATACTTGGAGCTACTCGGCTTCCTACGTCGTGGCAGGCGGGATCCAGTTGCTTGCGCTGCCGTTCGTGGTGCTCGCACGGAGGGAGCAAGCTGCGCCTGACCGCATCGAGGTGCCGGCGTCGTCCAGCTGATCGATGTCGCCGCTCTACGGAACTCGTACCGTGAAGCTGCTCTCAAAACCTGCTGCATCAAAGCCAAATCGCATGTCATCGTCGGTGTGGACACCGGCGATCGTGAGCTTCACGCCCAACGAACGTCCGGCCGGAATCGTGTAATCGATTGGACCGTAGTCCCACAGTGCGCGTTCCCATTGGTCATCAGCAGGAGACCACGGGTCCCTGTCGTCGAAGCGCCGATCTGCGATCTCGGTGCAGTCGGTCCCGTCCACTGATGTTGCAGGGCAGTCCAACACGTAGGTCCTTAGGCGAGCTTCGAGACCGGTCTCGAGATCTGCGGTTGCGGCCCAGATGTCCATGCTGGCGGAGCCTGCCAGTACGAGGTCCGATGCGACTGGGAACAGCCACAACTGGTACTTCGTCGAATCTGTCTCCGCGATTTGCTGTCCGGGGCCTTGCTCGATCTGCATCAGTAGCAGCCCTGGTCCTGCGTCTCGATCGGCGTCATAGTTGGGGAGGGCGTTGTTCGTCGGGCCCGCGTCCGGGCTGAACGGAAGCACAGGGGTCGATGTCTGGTCACCAACGCCTCCAGCGCGGAGGAACAGTTGGAGATCGAGCGATGTCGGTGTGATCGTCACGGTTGCGGTGTCGGCACCACCCGCCCCGTCATCGATGGTGTAGGTGAACGAGTCAGCTCCGGTCCATGGGTCCGGCGGCGTGTACGTGCATTCGGCGCCGCACACGACGCTTCCCCCGAGACTCGAGACGGCGTCATATGCCGAGATTGTCAGTGGGCCACCGTCGATGTCGGCGTCATTGGCGAGTACGTCGAGAATCAGATCGGTGCGTGGGTCGCCATCGACTGCGTCATCCACTGCGTCGGGCGCGTCATTGACGGGAACGATCTCAACCGTGATCGTCGCCGTGGAACAGGCCCCTGCGACGTCGCACACCTGGTAGTCGACGGAGTCAGACCCTGACACGTTGGCCGCGGGCTGATAGCTGATCGATGTGCCGACGACCGTCGCGGTCCCCAGGGCTGGAGTGCCCGTGACCGTGAGCGACGTCGGGTCCAGGCCGTTGTCGATGTCCGTATCGTTTGCGAGCACGTCGATCGTTGCGGCGGTGTCCTCGTTCGTTGTTTCGGTGTCGTCG
>CAJQOW010000076.1 GCA_905480055.1 uncultured Acidimicrobiia bacterium | reverse complement strand
CCGTGAGGACGTCAGCCTCGATCGCTTCGATGACACCGCGAGCGCAGTCACTGCAGTCGAGCGGGGGAATGTGCAGGCTGCGATCGTGATTCCTGCCGGCTACGACGAGATCCTCCGGTCTGGCGACGTCGCGACGATCGGGTTCTTTGCTCGGCCGGACGCAGCGGTGTATCAGACGATCGTCCTCGCTGCCGCAGGCGATCAAGCTGCGCTGATTCGCGCTGCGCGCTTTGCCGCCGAGGAGAACGGGGCGGCGTTCGACGAGGCGCTCGTTGTGGCCACTGAGATAGAGCCGTCCGTTGCCCCGGTCGCGGTTGAGGTGGAATCTGTCGGCGAAGCAGTGTTCTCCAATCTTGGGCAATTTGATCTCGGTGCCTCGTCCCAACTCATCCTGTTCATGTTCCTCACAGGGCTGACCGGCTCAGCGGCGATCATCGAGACGCGAAGGCTCGGCGTTGCCAAGCGAATGCTTTCAACTCCCACGACTGCGGGAGAGATTGTGCTTGGCGAAGGACTCGGCCGCTATGCCGTCGTGCTCGTCCAGGGTCTGTACATCGTGGTGGTGACGCTGCTGCTGTTCGGTGTGGACTGGGGCAATCCGGCGGGAGCGGTCCTGATCATGCTGTTGTTCGGTGCAGTGTGCGCAGGCACGGCAATGCTGATGGGCACCCTCTTCAAGAACGATCAACAGGCTGCCGGCATGGGGGTCATCATTGGTTTGGGTTTGGCCGCTCTTGGCGGGTGCATGGTCCCGCTCGAGTTCTTCTCCGACACGATGCAGACGGTCGCTCACATCACCCCTCATGCGTGGGCGCTCGACGCATTCGCTGTGCTCGTTCGCGAGGATGGCACGGTCGTAGACATCCTTCCCGAGCTCGCCGTGCTTGCCGGATTTGCGATCGCACTGTCTGCCCTTGCGAGCTTCAGGCTGCGACGTTCGATGACCACGTTCTGAACAAGCGTCGCCGTAGTACGTCATACGTACCACGTACTACGACAAGGTTGGAGTCGCCGCCGGGTTGGCGTGGCCCCTCAGTAGCTACCTCCGAGCTTGTGGTGGTCCCAGGTCGTGACCTTCTCTGGCTCCACGATCACCGCCGTGTTCTTGGGTGCAAACCGTCCGAACGCTGCTTCAAGGGTTTCAGGGTCCAAGCTCACCGGTTCGTCGCCGAGCATGGGATAGCGTGCGGCGAGCTCCCCGTAGATCTGGAGCACATACGTCGGGTCGTCGACCAGCGTTGCCTCGCCTTTGATCATCACGCCCTGGAGTTCGGCATAGGCAGCGCCCGTCTCGACAAGCACGGTCAATCGAGGGTCACGCCGAAGGTTCACGATCTTCTGTGACTTGGCGAATGATCGGAACACGACCCTGCCGTTCTCCATCACGAACCACATGGGAGCGAGATGGGGGGTTCCGTCCTGGCCGATGGTCGCGACCTGCAAGGTCTTTGCGCCCGCGGCAAGGTAGGTCTGGATCTCGTGATCGGTCATGGAGATGTCTTTGCGCGCCATGGGACAAAACCTAGTCCACGGATTCTGTGTGCCGAGGCCAGAATCGCGGGTTACAGTTCCATGCGAGCACAGACACGGGCGACCCACTTGGGCGGCTGAGGTCGACGCTCGATGGGAAGGAAACGGTCAGATGTCCCCCAACCCGATGTGGTGGGGAGAAGGGAACCGAACATGGCTGGCAGGCTCACTGCGCCACAGGTCCGAGCCCGAAAGGGCGGAGCGAAACTCAAGATGGTTACGGCGTACGACGCCCCCACCGCCCGTATCGCGGAGAGGGCATGTGCCGACATCATCCTTGTAGGTGACTCGGTCGCCAATGTCGTTCTCGGATTCGAGGACACGCTTGCTGTCTCCGTCGATGTCATGGTCCACCACACGGCAGCCGTTGCCAGGATGAAGCCCGACGCACTCATCGTGGGAGACATGCCGTGGCTGTCGTACCACTCGTCACCCCAGGAGACGGTTGCCAATGCGGGCAAACTGATCCGTGACGGAGGTGCCGGATCGGTCAAGCTCGAGGGTGGCCGCAAACGCCTCTCGATGATCACGGCCGTGCTCGACGCCGAGATTCCGGTCATGGGCCACCTCGGCCTCACCCCGCAGTCCTACCACGCCATGGGCGGATATCGCGTGCAGGGCAAAGAGGCCCAGGCCGCGTACGAGCTGATTTCCGATGCGCATGCCCTCACCGATGCTGGCGTGTTTGCGATCGTCCTCGAAGGTGTACCCGACGTCGTCGCAGAGATCGTCACGAACGAGATTTCCGTACCGACGATCGGCATCGGCGCCGGCCGCACTTGCGACGGCCAGGTGCTCGTCTTCCACGACGTCACCGGCCTTGGAGCCGGCGAATACGTACCCAAGTTCGTGCGGTCCTACGCCAATCTCGCTGACGACGCAGTGGCTGCACTCGAGGAGTTCTTTGCCGATGTGGAGTCCGGGGCCTTCCCCGCAGATGCAGAGACGTATCACATGGCCGCGGAGTCGGAGGACATCCTCAGGAACCTCTCGG
>CAJQOW010000075.1 GCA_905480055.1 uncultured Acidimicrobiia bacterium | reverse complement strand
TCGGGCCGGAGGTACACAACGTTGTCCTCGGACTCGATCGGACCCATGTGGGTCTTGAACATGAGGTTGAACTCCTTGGGCTCCGTGAAGGAATCGGAGTTGCCGCACGTCGGGCACTTGTTCGGGTCTTTCAGCTTGTCGAGGCGGTGCCTGCTGTTGCACTCCCTGCACTCAACGAGAGGATCCGAGAACGAGTTGACGTGCCCTGAGGCAATCCACACCTCGGGTGACTGGAGGATCGCCGAGTCGATGCCAACGACGTCGTCGCGCATCCGAACGGTCGAGTGCCACCACTGCTCCTTGACGTTGCGCAGGAGCTCCACACCCAGTGGCCCGTAGTCATACGCCGAACGCAGACCTCCGTAGATCTCGGACGACTGGAACACGAAGCCACGCCGCTTCGCGAGGTTGACGATCGTATCGAAGTCGGCTGCCATGTCTGGACGCTCCGGGTGGTTGAAGTGACGGGGATGCTACCCCTTGGCATCGTTCAAGGAATCATCTACGGCACCGCCAAAGCGGCGATCCCTGTCCTGAAACTCAGCCACGCACCGAGCAAGCTCCTGCCGGTCGAAATCGGGCCACAACACCGGAGTGAACACGTACTCGCTGTATGCGGCCTCCCACAGCAGATAGTTGGACGTGCGTTGTTCGCCGCTGGTGCGGATGACAACGTCGGGTTCGGGCATCTCTGGGATGTAGAGATGGTCTGCGATCGTGTCTATATCGATGTCGTCCGGAGCGACCTCGCCGTCTGCAACCTTGGCCGCGATCTTCTTGACCGCATCAACGATCTCTACCCTGCCGCCATAGTTGAAGGCAAACACCATCGTCATGGTCGTGTTGGCCTTCGTCAGTTCCTCGGCGTCTGCAATCCGTTCGAGCAGCACCTGCGGGATTCTTGGATCTGATAGGTCTCCCATGAACCGCACCCTGACGCCAAGGTCGTTCAATTCGTTCCTACGACGTTCCAGGAGGTCGACGTTGAACTCCATCAGGAACGACACTTCGTACTCGTCCCTGCTCCAATTCTCGGTCGAGAATGTGTACACGGTGAGCCATGCGATGCCCTGCTCAAGAGCCCCGTGCACAACATCGAACAGGGCGGGCTCTCCCCTGGCATGGCCCTGCGTGCGATGCAGGCCCCGTGCATTTGCCCATCGCCCGTTGCCGTCCATGATGATCGCAACGTGTCGCGGGGCCTCGGGCCGGTCATCGCGCGGAGCGTCACCCATCGAGGAGCACCAGGCTTTCGAGCTCGCGCTCCAGGTGGTATTCCATGAACCGTTTCGTCACACCGAGGGCCTCGCGTGACATGGATAGGTCGGCTTCAGGCAACGTGTGGAGGTCCGACTGTGCGACGGTTGCCATGTACTCCACGAGGCCAGCCCGCAGTGTGTAGGCGCCCGGCGTCCGGCACTGGTTGCACAGTGAACCGCCAGCGGAGAAGCTGAATCGGGTCAGGCCATCGGGCCGTCCGCACCCTGCGCAGGCATCCAGGGCAGGAGCAACACCGATGATGTCGGCAACTTTCAGGAGGAACGAGGTGATGAGATCCTCGTGGGGATCCACGTGGTCAAGCACGGTCAGGCCGCGCTGGAGCAGCAGGAAAATGCGCTGGCTCGGCTCGTCCTCCTGGGACACCGCATCAACAACCTCGATCATCGTTCCGGCCGCCAGGACCCTGTCGAGGTCGTTGCGAAGCTGCGGGAAGGCATTGATGATCGAAACCTGGGTGATCGTGTCGAGGTTCTTGCCTTCGTAGAGCATGACATCCACGTGGGTGAACGGCTCGAGCCTCCCACCAAAGCGACTCTTCGTCTTGCGCACTCCCTTTGCCACGGTGCGGAGCTTTCCGTGGTTGGGACTGAGCAGCACCACGACGCGATGGGACTCCCCGAACGGGTACCCCCTGAGCACAATGCCCTGGTCGCTCTTGAGTGCCACACGTCCCCTTCCGCCGGACTCGGAGAGTAGCTGGACAGGCAACAGACTCCCGGCACCGAAACTCAAAGCTCATGACTCAAAACTCGCGGCTCACGGCTCACGGCTCGCTGCTCATGGCTCCGGAACCCCGAGGCCCCCAAACGACTAGCGTCTCCATATGACCACTGACATCACAGCTGAGCAGATCGAGTTGTTTCTCGAAGGGTCGCCCGCATGGAATCGTGAGGGGCCTTCGATCACCAGGACGTTTGTGTTTGCGGACTTCAAGGAGGCGATGGGGTTCGTCACGCGGATCGCACTTGCCTCGGAGGTTGCTGACCATCACCCGGACATCGACATTCGGTGGAACAAGGTGACCTGCGTCCTGTCCACCCACGAGCAGAACGCCCTCACGTCCAAGGACCTCGACCTCGCACGCACATTCGACAACTACGTTTCCTGAGCGCTGACTCAGCACACGACAGAAGGGCCACCCATTGGGTGGCCCTCCTTCGTTTCGTTGCTTGTCAGTCCGATGTGGCTACTCGAGTCCGAGCGCCCGTGCGAGGAACGTCGCCATCTGACCACGTGTCACCGCATCGTTGGGGCTGTAGGTCGTTGGCGTGGTGCCAACCGTGATGCCAGCCGCGTAGATTGCCTCGATGTCACCCTTGAAGATGTTCTCCGCAATGTCAGTGAACGGGGTTGCACCGCCAGCACCGAGGACGAATGCACGCTTGATGAAGGCTGCCATCTGACCACGTGTGACATCTTCGTTCGGACGGTATTCGCCGCCGCTGCCAACCGTGATCCCATACTGGGCAATGGCGTTGATGTCATCCTCGAAGATCGAGTCGCCATCGTCGGAGAAGAAGTCCTGACTTGCGGCAGGCAGGT
>CAJQOW010000074.1 GCA_905480055.1 uncultured Acidimicrobiia bacterium | reverse complement strand
GTTGCCCGTGGTGCCCGACGTGTAGATCAACCCGGCCAGGTCAGAGTCATCGACGACCGCGACTGGGGCTGGGTTCTCGGAACCCCGGTTGAGGAGCTCGGTGTAGTCGATGGCGTCGCCAGCAGCCGGGTCGTCGATGACGATCACCGTCGAGAGGTTGGGCAGATCGCCCTGGACTTCCTCGACTTGTGCACGAATGCCGTCGGTTGCGGCGAACACGACCTTCGCGCCGCTGTCCCCGAGGATGAACACCCAGTCCTTCTGCGTCTGGGCCTCATACATCGGTACCCAGCTGGCACCCAGCGTGTAGGTGGCATAGGCACCTACAGCCCACTCGGCGCGATTGTCGCTGATGATGGCGACGCGGTCGCCCTTTTCGACGCCGAGCGATGCGAGGCCACCCCGAGCCTTGTCAACGGCATCGGCAAACTGGGCATAGGTTGTCCAATCCCAATCGCCGTCTCCTCCGCGCACGCCGAACAGCGTGTTGTCCGGGTAGCGGCTCACGGCCTGGGTATACAGCTCGTTGAGGGTTTCTACGGGGTTCGGCATGAGGATCCTTTCGCTCCGAAACAAGCTTACTTCCCGGCGTGCAGCCGGATTCTGGGAATCCACAGATAGTCTCCGCCGCATGGAAAACGCGAGAGATCTGGGTCGGCTGATCAGGGAGTCGAGGCTGAAGAAGGGCATGTCGCTCGGTCAGCTCGCTTCCGCCGTAGGCCGCACGTCGTCATCCGTTCGTCGCTGGGAACGTGGGGAGGTCCCTCCGGCAAAAGCAATCATCCCCGATCTGGCGGCAGCTCTCGACCTCGAACCTGCTGAGCTCGATGCCCTGCGTCCCGGTCCGTCGCTGCCAGAGCCGCTCGATCCAGACTCGATCGTGGCTGATCCGGCGGAGGCACGACCGACAACGATCGAGCAGCCCGTGATCACCCAATCGGCCGCCGCCACCGCTCCCGAGGCGGCAGCTGGTTCCCTGACCCCCGAACCCGCCACCCGGTCTCCTGCCCCTGCTGGCGAAGGGATGTTTGGGGAGGTCGCGGCCGCGTACCGCGCGGTCGCGGAGGACTGGTCAGGGTGGATCAGAGGCGCCCTCACCGCCGCTGTCCTGCTGGTCATGCTCGTGGTACTGCTGTGGGCTGCGAGTGAACTCTTCGCAGCTCTCGGGGAGGTCTGGGATTCCTTCGACGCTGAGCCGACCCCGTAGGTTCATCCTGCGATTGCACGCCCGATGAGGGCAGCGGCGGCAATGCCTGAGACGATGAGGATTGCCACTCTCACAGTGCCTTCCGGGATGTGATCCTTGTATCTGAGCGACACGAGGTATCCCGCGACAACGGCGGGGAAAAGGACGAGTGCGATCTGCACGTCGTGCAATGTCACGTTTCCTGTGACCACTCTCGCTGCGGTCGACAGCGAGATGCCGATGGTGAACACAGCAGCAAGCGTTGCTCGCACTGTCGCTGCTTCTTCGTCCGAGTAGAGCAGTGCTACGGGCGGCCCACCTATCGATGCCACGACGCCGGTCGTGCCCGAGGTCACGCCCGCCGCGAACTTGGTCGCCCTCGTCCTACTCACTTGGAAGCCCGTGGCGACGATCGCAACAGCCGCCAGGACCACGACGCCGATGAAGAGATCGAGCGTCCGCTGTGTGGCGACTGCCAGAAGGGCGACACCCAGTGCCAGTCCGGGAAATCGACCGACAATGATCCACCCGACGCCGCGCAGGTCCATGGCCTCCCGCTCTCGCCATGCCATCACAAAGGCGAGGGGCAGGATGACCAGCAGCTGGGGAACAGGCGCAAGCTCTGGATTCACGAGTGAGAGCAGGGGGACTGCGATCATGGCGAACCCGACGCCGACCGTTCCTTGGACGGCTGCAGCGCCTGCGGTGATTGCCAAGGCGATGAACCAGACCATCAGGGACATGGCTCGCCATTGTCGCAGGTGCGGGCGGTGTGGGCAGCCTCGTATGGCCCGGACGACCGTACCTTTCACTCATGCGCAGGCTTGTTGTGATCGTTGCTCTGGTCGTTGTTGCCACAGCGTGCTCAAGTGATGAACCAGTACTTGTCGGCATCCGTGCGTCCGTTGACCCTGCCGTCGGCGATGAACGCTTCCTGTTCGGGGTCAACGAGATTTCGGGAGCGCGCCGAGGCTCGCCGGAAGAGCAGGTGACCCTCACAGCGACGTCGCTCGATTCGCCGGATTCATCCTTTGACGTGGACGCTGAGTTCGTGTGGATGGTGCCCGGTGCATTCGGCATCTACAAGGCGGCCATTCCATTCGATGTCCCTGGCCAATGGGAGATCGACTGGGAGATCTCCACAGGAGAGCCAACCGACCCATTCCTGATTCTCGTGGCGGACGAGCCAACCACCGTGGCCATTGGCGAACAGGCGCCACGTTCGTCAACCCCCACGCTGGCCGATACCGACCTGGAGGACCTCACCACCGACTATCCCGTCAATGAGGCCTTCTACGAGCTGTCCCTTGACGAGGCGCTCGAGAATGGCAACAAGACGGTTGCCGTCTTTGCCACGCCCGCCTATTGCACCTCTGCGGCATGCGGGCCGATGATGGTGCAGGTCAAGGATCTCCAAGGCTCCCATCCGGATGTCAATTGGGTGCACATCGAGGTCTACCAAGGATTCAACAGCGATGGTTTTGCACCCGATGTGGAGCATCTGGCGCCGGCCGTGGTCGACTATCGCCTTCAGTCCGAACCGTGGATCTTTGTCATGGATGAACAGGGTGTTGTCGTCGCTCGTATCGAGGGAGTCCTCGCCGAGGGCGAACTCGAGGCGTTGCTTGCGAGCTGATGAACATGGCACGGCATTGGCTCGTGGCAGCAATTGTGTTGCTGGTTTTGGCGACTGCATGCAGCGGCGAGCCAGCCGAAAGGTCGGGGACCATGAATGGCGCCGTCGTAGTCGTCAGCGGCGACGTGGCGGTCGACTCGTTCGTGGTGAAACACGCTGACGGATCGAGCATGCAGTTCACGCCTGCAGGGAATGCCGATATGGACCTAGGTGAACTCAGAGGTTTCGTGGTGTCCGGGGACGACGTGACCGTTGTCTATGAGCAAGCCGAAGACAACACCCTCGTTGCGTTGTCGGTCGTCCGAGCCGAATGACCAAGCGGCGCTATGAGGCGAGGAGTTCCGTGTCCGGCTCCGGCTGAGGTGGTCTCGCCATGATGTAGGACTGCCAGCAGATCACGGCGCCTCCTGCGAGTCCAGCGACGATGGTCAGGAGGACCATGTCCACCACTGACGCAGTCGCAAGACCATCCTGGACCGTACCGAGCAGGGTGACTCCGAGAGGGAACACGGCCGCGGATACGACCGCGCCGACAACAAAACCGAGCACCCCGATCAGCCACATGGGCGCACCAGATGTCTCAGGGTCGATGACCGCGGAAATGGCCCTTGTGCCCACAGCGAGCACAAGCCCGCACACACCGCCGACGAGCGTTGCGACCATGAAGAACGCAGACGCAGGAACGGCAAACGCTGGCTCGATCGAGGTGCCATCACCTATCACCGTGAGTTTTGCGACTCCGCCGGTAGCAGCGACGAACAACATCGCGCTCAAGGCGATGACGATCCCGACGATCGCACCGAGGCTGATCGCACTTCCATAGCTTGGCTTCATGGGCGACAGTCTACCGGGTTGCCGATCACCCGGGATGTCTACCTGGTGCACACGTCTTCGGCGTAGATGCCAGTTATGCGGTCATCGTCGGCAGACCCTTGAACCGGCCCCCACAGCAGCAGGGTGCCGGTGGACGACCCACGCACCTCATAGATGTCGCCGAGTGCTGCATCGGTGCTGAACGTGATGTCTTC
>CAJQOW010000073.1 GCA_905480055.1 uncultured Acidimicrobiia bacterium | reverse complement strand
GAGCCAAAGCGCTCTCCGGTTCTACGACGAGGAAGCGCCCGGCCTGGTCGGCCGGGCGCTTCGCATGTCGCTTCTCTGTGTTCCTCAGGCAATCAGGAGATCTCGTTCACCCGATCAGTGCTCGGCGGCGCAACCGGTGAGAACTCCTCGAGGTACCCGTTGAGGGCATCCAGGTCAACAAGACCGAAGGTCCGGTCCGTCGTGACCTCTGCGAAGGTCGTGAAATTGTCACCACCGTCGGCAAGGAAGCTGTTCATCGTGACCCCGTAGAGTGTTGCATCTTCCAGCGCCACGCCATCGAGCTTCACATTGCTGACCGTGATCGCTGTGCACTCACCGTCGGCAATCGTCGTCTCCAGGTCGTAGGTGAACCCATCCGAAACACCCAGGTGCAGGAACGGCCTGCTGGAGCCAGTTGGCTGACACTGCTCCTCCAGCACCGAAACGATCTGCGCTCCGGTCATGTCCATCGTGACCAGCGTGTTACTGAACGGCTGGAACGTGAATGCCTCACCGTAGGTGACGACACCATCACCCTCGCTGCCAGATTGGGCATACGTGAGATCCGAACGAACACCACCCGGATTCATGAACGCAATCTCGGCACCGTTGACTTCAGATGCCCAGAGCTGCGCATCAGCAACGAGGTTCCCTGCCGCTGACTCGACACCGCGATCCGACCCGGTCGGGTCACCACCACGGGTAATGTCAGCCGTTATCTCGCCGACCTTCTCGAGACCGATCTCATCGAACAGCGGCTGCCACTTCGCGATGATCGCATCGATTCCTGGGTCGGGCATCACGGTATGCCCATCGGCTGTTGCCGCTTCGTCATCTGCCTGGAAGACAGCATGATTCATGGCCGAGCTTGCCTCACGTATCACCTCGTCGGTCCGAGGATCGATCACGAGGTTCATCTCGGTGACCACGCGGCCATACGAGTACGCACTCGAAACGAACCGCGGATTTCCATCCGGGTCGTCGAGCATGCAGTTGTATGGCAGATGGGTGTGCCCGGTGATGACTGCGTCAATCTCAGCGTCGAGCCCATCGTTGATGGCAACGATCGGACCGGAGATACCGACGCATGCGTCCACATCACCCGGGGGCGGGATTTGCGATCCACCCTCGTGCAGCAGCACGATGATGGTTTCGACACCAAGCCCCTTGAGTGTGGGCACCAACGCGTTGGCGGTCTCGACCTCGTCCTTGAACTCCCAGCCCTTGATACCCGCCGCTGCAACCAGCGTATCGGTTGCCTCGAGGGTCATCCCGATGAAGCCAACCTGTGCGCTACCAACGTTCGCAATCCAGTATGGCGGCAAGGGGGTCTCACCGCTCGACTCCTGCATGACGTTTGCTGCGAGCCACGGGAAGTCAGCGCCCGGATACGGCTCGTCAGGGAAGTAGCAGCCATCGTCTGGATGACACCCACCGTTCTGCATGCGAAGCAGCTCGGTTACGCCTTCATCGAACTCATGGTTGCCGACGCTGGAGACGTCCAGACCCATGTAGTTGAGCGTTTCAATGGACGGTTCGTCATGGAACAATCCGGAGAAGGCTGGCGATCCGCCAATGAGGTCACCAGCAGCGACCGTGAGGCTGTTCTCGTTGCCTTCTCGCAGCATGGTCAGCTTGGTCGACAGGTACTGTCCACCACCTGCAGGTTCGCCATCAATCCGACCAGAGGTCGAACCAGAGACGTGCCCGTGGTAGTCGTTGAATGCCAAGATCTGCAGCTCGATGTCGGTGAGACTCCGGTGCAGGAAGGCTGCCATCTGACCTCGTGTGACCAGATCCTGGGGGCAGTATTTGTCATTGTCCGGCGGGTTGCAGCCGAGGGTGATGCCAGCCGTACCGATCTTGTCGATGTCATCCTCGAAGATCGAGTTGTCATCATCGGTGAACAGATCAGCGCCAGCACCCTCTTTCAGGTCGAGCGCCCGGTTCAGGAATGCTGCCATCTGACCGCGGGTGACGGGTGCGTTCGGACAGTATTTGTCGTTGACGGGAGGATTACAGCCCGTCGTGATGCCGGCTGTACCGATCTTGTCGATGTCATCCTCGAAGATCGAGTTGTCATCATCGGTGAACAGATCAGCGCCGACGCCCTCCGTCAGTTCGAACGACCTTGCGAGGAATGCTGCCATCTGACCACGGGTGAGGAAGTCCTCTGGACAGTACTGATCGTTGACCGGCGGATTGCAGCCGCTGGTGTAGTTGTTCTCGGCCAGCCATTCGATGTCGGCCTTGAATATCGAGTTGTCGATGTCTGTGAAGCCACTGTCGGCTCCGACAACGGCCGGTGTGAAGACGACCATCGCCATGGCCATCGCCATGACCGTTGCAAGCAATAGGAACCTACGAGGTACCCGGTGTGTCGAGTGATTCTTCAAGAGCAAAGCTCCTTCCATTCTCCCTGTGTCCCCGGCATCCTCATCACAACAGCCCAGCTGGGGGAAAGACCCACTTGCGCGATAGCCGAGACTTCTCCGTCCAGCGCTCACGCTACTCGTTCTGAGCGAGCGCTGCCGTATGGCTTTCCTCACAGCACGCGAAACGGACGAAGGCTCGCATGAGACTGCCGGTATTCGCAGTGTCTCCTCCATAGCTCGGAGCGATCGAACGGCCGACTCGGGAGGCCGGGCATCCATGCGTGCTATTCGACAACACATTCCCGCGGTGTACTCCACCAACTAAGTCATGCGGGTTGCCGACGTGCTGATCGCGAAACGCAACGAGATAGCGTTCTGCCCGGTGCCCAAGATCTTCAACAAGCGGGTCGACGGACACGAGGCGTGGGGCGCAATTCGGTCCGCTGAGCTGGGCGATGGCATGGTCGAGACGCGTTCGATCCCCGAGACACTGGATGCCATCGCATCTCATCACATCGGACGCGTAGCCAACGCGCACACCGTTGAGCCCTAGATTCGGCAGGTTCGAGTCAGACGGCCCTTTCGCGCACGATCTCGCCTACGTTGATGCGCTTCACCGCTCGGATAGCTGGGATGAGCGACAGGAACGCAACGACAAACATCGCCAGGGCGGAGATGACGTAGGTCTGTGGCCGAATCTGGATGGTGATCGGAAACTGCTCACTGGCAAAGGTGCTCATGAACGCTGCTGCCGCCAGATAGCCGACGATCAATCCCGGAATAATCCCGATCGCAGTCAGAATGGCAAC
>CAJQOW010000072.1 GCA_905480055.1 uncultured Acidimicrobiia bacterium | reverse complement strand
CCGTCGTGCCGACCCGCTGCTCATGGGAGCGGCAATCGCATACAACAGCTTGTTTGCGATGGTTCCCCTAGCGATCGCATTCATCGCGATCCTGACCCTGTTCGATGCGACAGACGAGGTGCTGAGCGAGCTCGACCTTTGGATGACCGAGAACCTCTCGGCGGACACGGCTGGCTTCCTCACAGAACTGCTGCGCGAAACGGTTGGCTGGTTCGACAGCTCACGGGGCCTCATCCTCCTCCTCTCCCTCGTCGTGGCCCTGTGGTCAGGCAGCAGGGCGGTCTATGCCGTGCAGAAGGCGCTCCGGACGGCTGAAGGCGTCGAGGACACCCGCGGCTACTTCGTGACCCGATCACTGGGAATTGGTGTCACCCTGGTGGCCGGCGTTGGCGTGATGATCGCGTATTTTGTTGCTGCAGTCGGGGAGCGGCTCTGGGACTGGTTCGAGACTCAAGTGGGTGTGGGAACAGCGTTCGCAGCCCAACTCACGCTTCTCCTGATCGCGATCGTGTGGGGGTGGGGTCTTCTCTGGGCGATCTATCGGTGGGGTCCTCCCCGCCCCCTCCCGCGCTCGGGGCTTGTCTCGGCACTTGTGGCTGCGCTCCTGGTGCTCGGCTCATATCTGGCATCTGAGTTCGTACCCGCCAGCACTAGCGCTCTTGCCGTGTTCGGCACGATTGGCGTGCTGCTCGTGTGGCTCTACTACATCGGCATTGTCGTGGTGGGCGCTCCCACCGTGATCGATTCCGTGATCGTGGCTGCCACCAAACAGGTCCGGGGTTAGCCTCGGTGGGGTGAGCCAGGACACAGCACGACTTTCCGACGTCAAGGGCGGACTCGAACTCATGTGGCGGGTGCTCCGCCACTATTGGCGGATCGCTGCGGTTTCGATCCTCGGAGCCCTCCTGTGGATGGCGATGATCGTGACGATCCCGTATCTGGTCGGAAGTGCGGTCGACAGCGCCGTGGAGGAGGGTGATTCCTCTGTCATTGCGCCGATACTGATCGGCCTTGTCGTAGCAGGAGCGATTCAGGCCATCGGCATCGGGCTCCGCCGCTACTTCGGCTTCAAGCTCTCGTACCGGGCCGAGGCAGACATCCGAAACCGGCTGTTCACCCACATCCAGCGGATGGCGTTCTCGTTCCACGATGTGACCTCCACGGGTGAGCTCATGGCGAGGGCATCGTCGGACCTCGGCCAGGTGCGCTTGATCCTTGCGATGCTGCCCATCACCGTGGCGAACCTCGCCATGTTCCTCGTCGTGGCGATCGTGCTCATCATCATCGACCCTGTTCTCGGGCTCGTGGCTGCATTGATGGTTCCTGCTCTGCTGTTCACTTCCGGCCGGTTTGCGAGTCGCGTGGTCGGGTACTCGTTCGACCTCCAGCAACGGCTCTCCGAGCTGTCCCACGTGGTTGAGGAAACCGTGACAGGTATCGAGGTTGTCAAGAGCTACGGGCAAGAAGCCCAACAGCAGGAGGCGCTCGACGACAAGGCCGAGTTGATCTACGACTCGGCGATGGACATGGCTCGTGAGCGGGCGATCCATAGGCCGCTGTTTGAGATCATTCCGGCGCTGGGCACGGTGTCGGTGCTTGTCGTGGGTGGTGTGCGTGTTGTCGACGGCGCGATCACCATTGGCGAGTTCGTTGCCTTCACCCAGTACCTGGCCGTGATGGTGCTACCCCTGATGATCACCGGATGGTTCTTTGCGAATCTTCCCCGGTCCGCTGCGGCCGCCACGAGGATTGACAGCCTGTTCACGACCGATCCCGAGATCGAGGATCCGCACGATCCGGTGCACCTCCAGGCAGGGCCGGGCGAGATCAAGCTCCAGAACGTGTCGTTCTCCTATCCGGATGGCACGGCGGTGCTGATCGACGTGTCGCTCACGATTCCGGGCGGCACCTCTGTCGGTCTTGTCGGGGCAACGGGTGCGGGCAAGACGACCATTGCCCACCTCATCGATCGGTTCTATGACGTAACGGATGGTGCGGTTCGCATCGATGGTGTCGATGTGCGAACTCTGTCGCTCGACCAGCTCCGCAACGAGGTATCCGTGGTGTTCCAGGAGACATTTCTCTTCTCTGCATCGATCGAAGACAACATCCGGGTGGGCGATCCGACGGCGTCAGACAAACGTGTCCACGCGGCGGCCAGGCTGGCTCGTGCCCATGACTTCATCTGCGAACTTCCCGACGCCTACCGGACAGTGGTTGGCGAACGGGGCGCAACCCTCTCTGGCGGCCAGCGACAGCGGGTGAGCCTCGCACGGGGCGTGGTTCGAGATCCGCGGATCCTCATACTCGACGATGCCACGTCATCGGTCGATGCTGTTGTTGAAGCGGAAATCCAAGAGGCCCTTCGCCAGGTGATGGCGGGTCGCACGACCGTGATTGTGGCGCACCGGACCTCGACCCTCGCCTTGGTTGACAACGTTGCATTCATCGAAGATGGGCGCCTCGTCGCGTTCGGGCCACACGACGAGCTGCTGCGAGACGTGCCTCGATATGCCGAGGTGCTTGCCGCTACCGACGATGCGGTCTCGGCATGAAGTACATGGCCTCAGCAGGGGACTACAAGGTCGATCGACCGGGGAAGCTCATATCACGTGCGTCGCGGGTGTCCCATGGTCTCGGCTGGGCGCTCACCGGTGCGCTCGGCGTCACGGTGCTCGCAACCATCGTTCGGCTCCTCGGTCCGCTCGTGGTGCGGGGCGGGATCGATGAGGGGATTGCCGAAGGGGACAAGCGAGCGATCCTGATAGCGGGTGCAATCTTCGTTGGGCTGCTTGTTGTCCAGTATGTCCTGACGGCGATCTCGCAATACGCGGTCGCCTACGTCGGCGAGTCCTACCTCAAGCAGCTGCGCTCGGTCGTGTTCGGCAAGCTGCTTCGGCTCGACATGGGTTTCTTCTCCCGATCCAAGAGCGGCGTGCTCGTCTCGCGGATGACTGCATACATCGAATCGCTCCAGGAATTCGCCTCGGATGGCGCGGTGCTGGCGTTGAGCAACCTGCTCACCGTGATCGGGGTGGCCGTAGCGCTGTTCCTCGTCGACTGGCTGATGGCGCTGGTGGTGTTTGCGGTCGTAGCGGTGCTCGGCCTGGTGACCGTGGTGTTCCAGAAGCAAGCACGGAGGGCGTACGACCTCGTGCGTGAGCGCATCGGACAGGTGCTCGGGACTCTTAGGAGGGGATCACGGGAGTCCGTGTGGTCCAGGCATTCACCCAGGAGTCCAGCCAGGCGCAGACGTTCGGCAGGGTCAACGAGCGTCACTTCGAAGCCAACATGGCAGCGGCGCGTGCCATCTCCTGGTACTTCCCCGTTGTGGCGTTCCTGAGGGTCGTCGCCCTCGCTGCAACCATCGGCATCGGGACGGCTCGTGTGATCAATGGTGACATGACCGTGGGAACACTCGTGGCCTTCCTGCTCTATCTGGATTGGTTCTTCCAGCCGATCATCAACTTGTCGAATGTCTACAACCTGCTCCAGTCTGCTCTGGCGGCACTTGCGAAACTGTTCGAACTCATCGACGAGGAAGTGGTGATCGATGAACGGCACGGCGCGTATGACCTTCCGGACCCCGTCAGGGGAGCAGTTGCCTTCGATACCGTCTCATTCTCGTACGTGGACGACGTGCCGGTGCTCAAAGATGTCAACCTCGCAGTGGCGCCCGGAGAGCGGCTAGCGGTCGTTGGTGAGACTGGCTCGGGCAAGTCGACGATCGCCAAGCTTGCGATGCGTTTCTACGACCCTGATTCGGGCACGGTGTCGATTGATGAGGCAGACCTCAAGGATGTCACCGAGGAGTCGCGCGTCGGCACCCTGGCGTTGATTCCCCAGGACGGTTTCCTCTTCTCCGGCACCCTGCGGCACAACCTCACCTATGCGAAATCGGATGCGACCGATGATGACGTGTGGAACGTGCTTGCGACAATGGACATCGACGACTGGGTGCAATCACTTCCCGAAGCGCTCGATACCGAGGTCCGCGAGCGGGGAAGCCGCTTCTCCGCAGGGGAGCGGCAGCTTGTTGCGCTTGCTCGTGCGTTCCTTGCCGACCCCGAGATCATCGTGCTCGACGAGGCAACTTCGAACCTCGACCCCGAGACCGAGGTGAAGGTCGAGGGTGCCCTCCGTGCGCTGCTCGATGGCAGGACGTCCATCGTGATCGCCCACCGGCTCCGCAGCGCTGAACGAGCCGATCGCGTCGTGATGGTTGACGCAGGCGAGATCATCGCGGAAGGCAC
>CAJQOW010000071.1 GCA_905480055.1 uncultured Acidimicrobiia bacterium | reverse complement strand
TCGCGCATGTCACGCAACTCCTGGTAGCGAGGGAATCGGTCGATGATCTTCCCGTTGATGTCCCAGAACCTCGCCATGATGAACGCCTTCTCATCATCGGTCAGCTCATCGGCTGGTATCTCGGTGTGGACCCAGTAGGTGTCCTTGGCGCCGTTGACGATGTCCTCGAGCTGGAGCAACAGGACCGGTGTGAGGTTGAACGTGATGTTGAGGTTCTCGTAGTCGGCGACCATCGCAGCCATGTCGTAGTAGTCCTTCGTGGCATGAACCCGGACCCATGGGCGTGTGACAGCGCCGTTCTCGTCTTTCGGATACAGCGGTTGGTGCTGATGCCACACGAGGTTGACAAACAGGTCACTCGAATCGAGTGGAGCAGCATCTGGCCCCGCAGTCGGCTCAGAGGTGGTGGTCGACGAGCCCGGATCGACCGCAGTCGTCGTTGTCGACTCGTCGGTTCCGTCCGGCGTGCACGCGGAGACCACAACGCTGAAGGCAATGATGATGAGAGCTAGTCGGCGCATGCCCACAGGCTACGGAAGCATCGGCGTTTGCGTACGCGGTGACGGGCTTCGCTATTGAATACGGCTGTCGAGGAGCATCGAGATGTCCTGAACCACGACGGTCTCGTCTGCGCCGATCTCCTTGACGCCATCGTCCATCATCACGTAGCAGAAGGGGCAGCCCGTGGCCACGACGTCCGCGCCCGTTGCAACCGCTTCCTCGGTTCGCTCGATGTTGACCTTCTTGCCGGTGTGTTCCTCGAACCAGAACTTGCCACCGCCTGCTCCGCAACAGAAGGAGTTCGTGCCGTTCCGCTTCATTTCGACCCTGACCCCCGAGGCGTCAACGATGGTCCTGGGGGCCATGAACACGTCGTTGTGCCTGCCCAGGTAGCACGGATCGTGGAACACGATCGACTCTCCGGTCGACTCCGGCACCAGCTTGCCTGCGTCCACCAGGCTCGTGAGGAGCTCCGAGTGATGGAGCACGGTGTAGTCGCCTCCGAACTGCGGGTACTCGTTCGACAACGTGTTGAAGCAGTGGGGACACTGCGTGACGATCTTGTCAACACCCAGGTCATTGAGGGTCTCGATGTTCTGGAGAGCGAGCCCCTGGAACACATACTCGTTGCCCGTCCGCCGTGCAGGATCGCCCGTGCACAACTCTTTGGCGCCGAGGATTGCGAAGTCGACGCCTGCCTTGTTGAGCAGCCGTGCGGTCGAGATGGTGACGTTGCGGTTTCGATCATCGAATGACCCGGCACACCCGACCCACATGAGATACTCGGCCGTCACCCCTGGTTCGCCGAGGCGCTTCACTTCGAAATCGAGCGCATCGGTCCAGTCCCCACGGGTGTTCTGATCCATGCCGTAGACATTCGACGAGTTCTCCATCGAGACGTAGGCCTTGCCGAGCTCCGATGGGAAGTCGGCTTCCATGAGCGACTTGAACCTGCGCATGTCGAGGATCTTGTCGACGATCTCGATGTCGACCGGGCAGATGTCGTCGCACGCCCGACAGGTCGTGCACGCCCACAGCTCTTCATCGGTGACAAGCTCGAAGACGTTGTCTGACGAGACCGTGATCGCCCCATCCACTCCGACCGGCGGGGACTGTGCAGGATCCGCAGTCATCGAGGCCACTGTGCCGAGCTTCAGCACGATTTCCCTGGGGTCGAGCGACTTTCCTGTCGTGTTCGCAGGGCACACAGAGGTGCAACGGCCACAGATGGTGCACGCATCCGTATCGAGAAGCTGTTTCCACGTGAACTCCCCCACCTCGGAAGCTCCAATGGTGTCGAAGTCCGTTGCCTCCATGAGGTTGGGAACGGGCTTCATGGCCCCCTTGGGCCGATCCTTTGGCGAGAGAGCAAGGTTCACGGGCGAGGTGATCATGTGTCGAAGCTTCGTGACCGGGAGCACCACGAGGAAGGCTACGAATGCCAGTGCGTGGAAGATCCAGAACGCCTGGTGGATACCAGAGGCGTACTCGACCGGTATCAGATACGACAGCGGGTAGCCAACAAACGACCACTGCTCGAAGGCCGGCTGGCCCGCAAGCGAGATCCTTGCGGCCTCGGTCAGCAGTCCTGTGATCCCGATGGCTGCAAGCAGGATCAGGATCCACGCATCCTCCGGGCGAGTCTTCGAGCGGATGCGCCATGGGCGCTGGCCGTAGCGTCGGAGGGCTGCCCACAACAGGCCGACGAGGAACAGCACAGCGGCAGCGTCGAGGATCAGCGAGTACCACTGGTACACCGAGCCCGTGAGGAACTTGTAGTCGGCCGGCAACAGATGGTCGATCTCGAGGGTGACCGTACCGAGGAACAGCACGACGAAGCTCCAGTAGATGAGGGCGTGCATGCCTGCCGCTCCCCGATCCTGAGCCACGGTCCTCATCGACACGCCATCGACGAATCGGCGAGTACGCCTCTTCCATTCGCCGGACCGGGACTCCCACGTGCCGCGTTCCCAGTTCTTGGCCCGCATGGCGAAGAGACCAATGGAGGCAGCCAGGAAGGCGGCAATGAGGACATAGAAGAGGGCAACGACGAGGTCAGGGATGTTCCCGAACACCTCGCGGTGGATCTCCGCCTCTGGTTCGCCAGGGAATGAGCCGACCCACCACAGCAGAAGAGTCCCGACGAATGCGAGTGCCGCGAGCGCCCAGAGGACCTTGGACAGCGTCAACGAACCACCTGGCGACTCCTCGGCCGACGACTCCTCAGTCTTGGTGTCCGTCGTCGTCACTCGCGCTCCTAGCTCCAGGTGTCGATGAATTCTAGACGCTGCTCAGGGCGCGCCAGAACTCGACGACTTCAGCAAGGAGGAAACTGGGTCAGGCTGACGGGCCTTGACCTGTCGCTTCACCCTCAGCCTCGGGAATGGCTTCCGGGGCAGGCGCAGGAGCAGCAGTCTCGATCCCGAGCTCAGCCTTGAGCTCTTCGAGCTTCGCATCGGCCTGGGCGACGTTGATGGCCGAACGCAGTTCTGCCTCGGCGCCCTCTGGCGTTGCCTCGTGAAGCTCGGCCTTCGCCATGGCTTCGGCCTTGCGGCGCTCGATCTTGTCCTGGACCTGATCGAGCGATGGGTTGGGATCCGACATCGACGAGCTCATCGTCTGCACGGCGTCGTTGACGGCTTCCTGCATCTTGGCTTGCTCGAGCTGG
>CAJQOW010000070.1 GCA_905480055.1 uncultured Acidimicrobiia bacterium | reverse complement strand
GTCGAGCCCTCGGCGACCCCGAGATCGTGGGATATGTCGCCGGTGAGGTTCGCTTCGAGGAACTCAGCGGTTTCGGATAGCGCGAGATGGATATCGGTTTCGGTCTGCAGCGCGGCGACCAATGATGTCGCGCGAAGATCGAGAACGTGGCCACCGGTTGACCGGTCGTCGGACAGGAAATGGAAGTGGTACCGGGGGACAGTGATTGCTTCCGTGTACTCCGGTGCCCAGAAGCCGACGAGGGTTCCCTCGATGCCTTCGGTGGTGAACTCGCTCTGGTGTGCAGTGGCCTCGACCAGGTTCTCTCCCGGTTCCGCTGCGCAGGCGGCTCTCATTGACAACGTGTCGAAGGTTCCATCGATGCGGATGCCAACGAACGCATTCTCCGAGGGACGGCGAGCGTCGAGAACCAGGTTGAGCGCTTCGAGCGTGTCCACTGCGGCGATCGATGTGGTGAAGTCTGCTTCGAACCATGTCACCACGGCGAAGGGCACGGTGCGATCGGCGGCGGCTGCAGAGGCGACGCCGCCACCTCCGATGCGATAGCTCGTGCCATTGAGGATCACGAGCTCACCGTCGAGGCCGTCGAAGGTGCCGATGCCGAAATCACCGTGGGTGCTGAGATCGGCCACCGTCACGGTTCCGCCGAACACGCCCTTGACCAGGGCAGAGGTGGTGGAGACCTGGTAGATCGAATGCCGTTCGAGGTCGAGGGCCGTCGACAGGCTCCGCTCGAGCAGCGCCGACATCGACTCACCCGTTCGGTGCTGCTCAGCCTGCAGCGCCTGCCAGACGGGGGTCGAGACGTCGCCTTCGATTCGATGCCTTCGGCTCGGCACGTCGTCACCTTCGAGAGTCAATCGGATCCCCTTCGGCTCGATGGGTTCGGAGCGTACCTTCGCTTCCCATGCTCACCGAAAAACCGTCCAGCAAGCACCGTGCACCTTCACAGCAATCGAAATCGCCCGATGGAACCAGAGTTGTCGCGGCCCACGTCTACGGGAATGGCGAAGGATGGAGCGGGTGAGGGGAATCGAACCCCCGTATTCAGCTTGGGAAGCTGATGTTCTGCCATTGAACTACACCCGCCAGCACCTGTGATTGTAGAGGTTCACCGGATGGAGGCTATCCCCGGCTCATGCCGACGGCAGGCGCCACGACTCGATGAGGGCAATGGCGTTGCCGGTGAGACGTTGGATCTCTTCGACGTCCGCGCCCCCCTTGATGGACACGAAGCAGCCCAGAAGAAGCGTCATCGAAAGCTCGGCTCGTTCCTCCGTGTGCCCCGGCTCCATCTCGCCGTCCTTTACGGCACGGTCATACGCACTCCTGAATGCATCCAGGATCCTGGTTCGATATCGCTCGCCCTGTTGCACGATCGCAGGATCTGTCCGGCCGAGTTCGACGACGGAGTTGACCATGAGGCAACCCATGCGAGCCCGTTCCGGCTTGGCTTCACGAACGTACGCGAACTGCTTGAACATGTGTGTGGCGCCGTCGATGCCTGCGTCGTCAACCTCTGCCCACAGGGTTTCGATGTAGGTATCGAGGTAGAACTCGATCGCCCGGTGGAGCATCTCTCGTTTCGATCCGAATGCCCCGTACAGGCTCGCACGTCCGACACCGGTCGTCTCAACGAGGTCGGCGATGCCGGTTGCCTCATAGCCGTCCGCCCAGAACGTGTTTGCGATTGCATCGATCGCAGCGTTGGTGTCGAACTCTCGTGTGCGGGCCATGGCGAAAGAGTACCTTGTCTCAGTAATTCTTGACTGTTCGATCTATTATGTCATATACTGAAACGAACGGTCAAGAAAAGAGACCGAGCAATCTCGAGAAGAAAACGTCATGTCGCACCCCAACATTTCAGAATCGGTCGTCATCAATGCGCCAAAGGACGTCGTATGGGAAGTCCTGGCTGACTTTCCCAACATTGCGGACTGGACCGCGAGTCTCAAGTCGAGCGTGCAAACCAGCGAGGCGTTCAATGGCGTCGGAGCGGAACGGCACTGCGAACTCGTTCCCTTCGGGTCGCTGGACGAGCGCATCGTTGAGTGGGTGCCGGGGGAGAAGATCGTGATCGACGTCTACAAGACCACGAAGATTCCTGTGAAGCGGTCCCTCACCACCTTTTCCCTCGTGGCGATTGATGCCGGCACGACCAGAGCCACGATGGCTCCCGAGCCCGAGGCGAAGGGCGGCCCCATGGCCGGTGTGATAGAGAAGAGGATTCGGAAGGGGTTGCCCAAGGCGGCTTTGTCGCTCCTCAACGAGTTGAAGGCCACAGCCGAGCGCCAGAATCAAGCGGCTGCCTGAACCGACGGGCGGCGGGGGTCTCGGCGAGCGCCTAGGCGCTACATCACGTGACCGGGGTTGTGCGTACCGACACGAATGACACCACGTCGTTCTGTCGGTGGCGACCCGGGTCTCCCCGGGCAGGGCGTTTGCGACGCAACTACCGTGCAATGACCGCTTGGGGAGGAGCCGGACGGTGGGAGCGTTCGAATGGTCGGCTGAGGATGTCGCGCGGCATCTCCGATCGAGCGCGGTATTCCGAACGCTGGACGATGCGGCTGTCGAGCGCTTCGTAGAGGCATCTGAGGTACTCCTGGTCCGTGCGGGTGAAGTGGTCATTTCCGAGGGCGAGGCCGGAGGTGATGCCTTCATCGTCATCGCTGGTCGTCTCGATGTAACGGCCGCCTCGGCTGATGGAACCACGCGAACCGTCAACCATCTGG
>CAJQOW010000069.1 GCA_905480055.1 uncultured Acidimicrobiia bacterium | reverse complement strand
ACGGCCGAGGAATTCGCTACACGACTCGAGCGCACCGTACTCATCGACCTCGCCGGTGCTGCATGAGTTGGGTCATCCTTGCCGCCACCGTTGCTCTCTTCATCTGGTCGTTTGCTGAAGCCTTTGCATGGCCGGTAGTGCCCGACGTGGCGCTTGCCACCGCGGTGTTCCTCGCCCCGAGCGAAGCGGTCGTTTTCGTCGCTGCCACGGTCGCTGGTTCCATCGCTGGGGGTGCCACGGCAATGTGGGCGTACCGCTGTGGTGCGAGATGGCCCCTTCTCCTCGTCTCTGCAGCGATGGAAGACAGAGTCGCTGTCTGGCTGAATCGAGGACCGATCGGACTCATGCACCAGCCTCTCACAGCGGTGCCCTACAAAGCGTTTGTCGTCGAAGGTGCCCGCCGCGGATTCGGCACTTCTTCGTGGGCGTTGTGGACTGGCGTGTTCCGAGGAGCCCGCATGACCACCATTGCGGCGGTAGCCGCACTCGTATCGGCTGCGGTAGACGAGATCTTCCCATCCGCCACCACATCTGCGCGTTCGGTGACGCTCGCCATAACCCTCGCGCTGTTCAGCGCGGGTTGGTGGCTTGCCTGGAAGCTTTGGTCGAGAGCAGAACCGCGCTCACAACAGGGCAAGGGGACGGGATCAGTATCTACGATGCAGCCATGACGACGACCGAGACTGATAGCAAGCCTGTCGAGCCGATCGAGAATGTGCTGCGATGGATCGTCCTGGCGTTCCGCGTGCTGGGCTATGGCTGGCTCGTACTGCTTTCGGTGGGTGCGTTGGTCACTGACGAAGGCGTCGACGAGACCCTGGTCATCGCAATGATGGCCAGCACGGGACTCTGGACGCTGCTCACCGTCTGGCTCGCCCGAACCCCGAGACACCTCAAGAACCCGTGGTTCGTAGTGGCGGACGGGGTTGTTGCCGTGCTCGTGGCCAGTACCTCATACTTTGCAGGTGCCGAGAGCAATCTCCACGGCGGGTATCCGATCTCGTGGCTGGCGGTTGTGGCCTACGCCTACGACGCCCGGTGGACGATGGCGGCCAGCGTGGTGTTGTTCGTGAACCAATGGATTGGCATGGACATCGAGGGTTCACGCAATATGACCGACAAGCTCGGTGCGGTGGTATTCCCCATCTATGGCGCCATCGTCGGATATGGGTTCGACCTCATCCGTAATCGCGACCGTCTCAGACGCCAGGCCGAAGGCGAACTGGCAGACGAACGACAACGCCAAGCACGCAACGAGGAGCAACAGAAGCTCGCAGAGCAACTCCACGACTCAGTCCTCCAGAGCATGCACGCCATCCAGGCCCACCCCGAGGATGCCGATCAAGTCAGCTACATAGCCCGAAGGCAAGAACGCGAGCTCCGAAAAACCATTCGTACCCTCCAGTCACCAAACGAAAACCCGTTCGTGACAGCGATGTTCACAGCGCGCGACGATGTCGAGGATCTCTATCGGATCCGCATCGAGATGGTGTGCGGCTACGACGCCGAGATGACACCGCACCTCTCCGTACTTGTCGACGCCACCCGCGAGGCGATGATGAACGCAGCGAAACACTCTGGTTCCGACATCATCCGGGCTCATTGCAGCGCATCGGACAATCACGTGACCGTCCTCGTCCGGGACCAAGGGCGAGGCTTCGACACCGACACGGTGATGCCGAAGTCGATCGGCAGACGCCTTGATGCCGCCGGTGGAACCGCAACCTTTCAGTCGACGGACGAGTTCGGCACCGAGGTTGAGATGACAATGCCGAAAGGGTCCTGACATGCCGACCATCTTCCTCGTCGATGATCACGAGATTGCACGCGCCGGGACAAAGGCGCTGCTCAAGGGGTTTGATGTGATCGGAGAGGCATCGAACAGCAGCGACGGTGCGAGCGGCATCCTTGCCGCCAAGCCTGACATCGCTCTGATCGATGTACACATGGAGCGGCGCCGCGCCGGGGCACGAGTCGTCCGAGCCGTGAAGGCGAAGGACCCGTCGATCATCTGCATCGCGCTCAGTGTGTCCCAGTCCCAACGCGACGTTGCAACACTCTTCGCCGCCGGCGTCGACGGATACCTCACAAAGCAAGCCACGCAATCGGAACTCGCAGCCGCGATCCAAGAAGCACTTGACGGCGGCAATCCCGTCTCCCCAGATGTCGCACAGTTCATGCTCGAGCTCGACGATGAGCTAGCAAGGATCGAAGGACTACAAGGACTCACTGAACGCGAACGACAGGTCGTCGACGTGATTGCAAAGGGCTACACGTACCGGCAAGCCGCCTCCAAGCTCGGCATGAAGGTCAAGACCCTCGAAACCCATATGGCTCACATCTTCCAGAAGCTCGGAGTCGCCACCCGATCAGAGCTCTCCTTCCTATGGGACGACACCGACCTCGAAGACGAGCTGTTCTTCGACGACCAACCCGAGGACTGCGAGGCCGAGCGCAAACCCACCAATCCGAGAGACCCTGCCGAGTGACAGTCCAGGCATCATCATCGATACCCGTCGTCATCGCAGGTTCACCCACGGCAAATGACGATCAACGACGCAGCCAGCAGCGCCGGAGGATGCATCAATCACGCGGCCTCCCCTGCTGGAAGCTGCTGCATGAAGTGCCCCAGGAGCCACCGCTTGCCTCGCAGTGTCGGACTTCTGTCAGCTGGGTGGGTTGAAGTCGGGACCCACACGCTCTCGGAGTTGGTGGCGGCTTGCCACACCGAGTTTCGAGAAGATGTGGGACATGTGCGATTCAACCGTTTTGACCGAGATGTCCAGGTCGTCTGCAGTTTCCTGGTAGGTCTTGCCGCGTGCGATGAGGCCGACGACTTGTCTCTCTCGGTCGGTCAACTTGCTCATGTCGCTGGTTTCGGCGATATCCTCGTCTATGTCGAGAAGGAAGCCTGCTACCTGCTTCGAGACTGGTTTTGAGCCTTCAAGTGCCGACAACAGCAACTCGGCAAGTTGCTCCTTGGGCGTATTCTTGACCAGGTAGCCGTTGACACCAGCGTTGAGCATTGCCCGCACTTCGTCTCGCTCAACTACCACAGTGAATGCGACGATGCACGCATTCGGATCTATGAGTCGGATCTGTTCGGCTACGAAGGCGCCTCCACCACCGGGGAGACGAACGTCGAGAAGGACGATGTCTGGGCGCCGCTCGTTGAATAGTTCGATTGCCGATCCTGCATTGTCGGCCTCACCAACGGTTTCGAATAACGGTGCGAGCACAGAACGGGTCCCCACTCGGATTACGTCGTGGTCATCCACGAGCAGAAGCGTCGGCAGCGAGATCAGGTTGTCGTGAGCGTGATTGTGCACTCGGTTCCCTCCCCTTTGATCGATGTGATCTCGACGGTGCCACCGAGTTGCTCGATCCTCGTGATCGCCCGTCCCATTCCGCGATGGGGAGTCAGCCTCTCAAGGTCGAATCCGGAGCCCCGATCCTTGACATAGACCACGTGCAGGGATTCCGAATCCTCTGAGAACAAGTCGATCTTCGTCGCTCCGGAGTGTGCTGCAGCGTTGAGAAGCGCTTCGCGTGCTGCGTCAACCAACACCTGAGTTTGCTCAGACATCTGTGTGTCCGAGCGCAGCACAGGGTCGATTTCCACTTTGTACATCCCTTCAACCTCATCTCTGGCCGAGAGGAGGGCCACGCGATAGCTGCGTTCATAGGGCGATCGAAGCGTCGCTATTTCTCGTCTCAATTCGCGCTCCTGCTGCCGCGACAGATACCGAACCTCGTCTGGCTCCTCAGCGCTCAGTCGAAGCGCGTGGAGGGTCTGCAGGACGGTGTCATGCATTTGATCAGCCAGGCGGGCCCGTTCGTCTGCCCGAACCGATGCGGCCCTCTCTTCCTCCAACGCTTCCAGAGCAGCCGTTCGCTCAG
>CAJQOW010000068.1 GCA_905480055.1 uncultured Acidimicrobiia bacterium | reverse complement strand
TTGCTCCCCACGCTTTCGCTCCTCAGCGTCAGTATCGGCCCAGTGAGCCGCCTTCGCTAATGGTGTTCCTCTCAATATCTGCGCATTCCACCGCTACACTGAGAATTCCACTCACCTCTACCGAACTCTAGTCACAACAGTTTCGACCGGCGTCCCGGGGTTGAGCCCCGGGCTTTCACGACCGACTTGTTGAACCGCCTACGAGCCCTTTACGCCCAATAAATCCGGACAACGTTTGCTCCCTACGTATTACCGCGGCTGCTGGCACGTAGTTGGCCGGAGCTTCTTCTGGAGGTACCGTCATTTTCTTCCCTCCTGAAAGCGGTTTACAACCCTAAGGCCGTCATCCCGCACGCGGTGTCGCTGCATCAGGCTTTCGCCCATTGTGCAATATTCCCTGCTGCTGCCTCCCGTAGGAGTCTGGACCGTGTCTCAGTTCCAGTGTGGCTGATCGTCCTCTCAGACCAGCTACCCGTCTTAGGCTTGGTGAGCCGTTACCTCACCAACTACCTGATAGGCCGCGAGACCATCCCCCAGCAGCGGACCTTTCCTCAACGGACCATGCGGTCCAAAGAGAGTATCCGGTATTAATCCAAGTTTCCCTGGGCTATCCCGGTCTGGGGGGCAGGTTTCTCACGTGTTACGCACCCGTTCGCCGCTGTCCACAGCTGAACCTTACGGAACAACTGCTTCTCGCTCGACTTGCATGCATAAAGCGCACCGCCAACGTTCGTCCTGAGCCAGGATCAAACTCTCCATCGAAATACTCGATGAGCATTGATCCTGCGTCTGCACCGAAGCACAGACCAGGAGTGTTTTCATCCCTCAAAAGGATGAGGTCATACGAGGACGGGTCCTCTTTGTGTATGACCATTGGCTTGTACGTCCATCGTTCCTTCTCCGCTCGGGCAAGCCCTCGTGGATCGGTCTGATGGACACATAACGCTCACCGTTCGACCGCCCAGTTGTTTGGTCTGGCGGCAAGCGCCTGTCAATCTCGATCATTCGCTTTGCAGCGTATGATCGACGCACTGTTCAGTTGTCAAGGAGCCCGGTTCCGTCGCGCAGCTCAAGAGCTGATCGTCGACGGGGCCTCACAGTGTTCGCTGCTCGGAACGAGCAGCAATGACCGACCGCGTGGTCGGCAGAAGTGGAAAGGTACACCACTCGTGGAGTTAGTGCAACTCGTCCGCTTCTCCGCCCCAGTGATGGGGCGACACCCCCTTGCGGCGGTGCATTCCGGCATGTAACCAGCCCCCGTGGACTAGTGACACTTGCAGCCGTGTGGCCCGCGGCCAAAGCGGCGTATCTGATAGCTCGTACACAGTACTTGGACGACCAAAGCTCGCTCAGCAGTTCCGGTCGCTCGCAACCGGAGACCGCCTCCGGTCGATGCACGACCTACCAGGTACGAGGTACCCGATACCGCGGACGCAGTCTGCTGCGAGTTTTGTTCGCTGCTATCGTGCCGGCCGTGGTGAGTGGAGTCCCCCAACGTCTTCGCCTCGCGCTGACCCTTCTCGGCGTCCTGGCTCTTTCGGTCGTCGTCGCGGCGTGCGGTGACAACGGTGGTGAGGAGACCGCCAACCCGGACGCCATCCAGGTGTTCGGCTACGACGACTCCTTCTTCGAACCCATCATCGAGATTGCCGAGGGCGACACGGTCGAGTGGTTGATGGTTGGCGACAACCCCCACAATGTCTTCGCATCGGACGGCAGCTGGGAATCCGATCTCATCCTCGAGCGGGGCCAACGGTACGAGCGCACATTCAACGAACCGGGCGTCGTCCCCTACTTCTGCACCCTCCACGGCGACGCCGAGGGTGGCGGGATGGCCGGCTACGTGATCGTTGGCGACGTGCCCGACTACGAGCGCCCGAGCGCAAGCAACGAACCAGCGGTCCCCGACTGGACTGGCAACACCATCACCATCCCCGATGACCACCCGACTATCCAGGAGGGTGTCGACGCGGCATCACCGGGCGATCAGATCTTCGTCAAGAACGGTGTGTACAACGAAACGGTCACGGTGCGCACGCCGTCGCTCGTCATCACCGGCGAGGATCGCAACGAGACCATCCTCGACGGCGAGTTTGAGCTCTCCAATGGCTTTCACGTTGTTGCCGATGCTGTGGCAATCGAGAACATCACCGCCCGGAACTACGAGGTCAACGGCTTCTATTGGACCGGGGTGACGGGATATCGCGGGTCCTACATCACGGCCCACAACATGGGCGACTACGGCATCTACGCGTTCGACTCGGTCGACGGGCTTCTCGACCACGTGTTCGCATCCGGCAGCCGGGACTCCGGGATCTACATCGGCCAGTGCTACCCGTGCAATGCGGTTGTCGTCGACTCTGTGTCGGTGGAGAATGGCCTCGCCTACTCGGGTACCAACGCCGGTGGCGACCTCTATCTCATCAACTCCCATTGGGAGGACAACATGGGTGGGATTGCCCCCAACTCACTCGACTCCGAGCTGTATCCGCCACACCGCGAGGTGTACATCGGGGGCAACCTCGTAATCAACAACAACAATGCCGACGCACCAACGAAGGGCCTCGCACGGCTGGCATGGGGCGAGGGAATCGTGCTTGCGGGCGGCGAGGGCGATGTCGTGGAGAAGAACCTCGTCGTGAATCATGACCGCTTCGGCATCGTCACCAACGTCCTGCCCGACCAGAACATCTGGTGGGCCTCGGACAACACGGTCAGGGACAACACCATCGCAGGCACCGGTGTCGGGGACATGGGCCTCGTTGGGCCGCTGTCGAAGGGCAACTGCTTCGAGGGCAACCTCGCAAGCACCTGGAACTACCCACCAATGATGACCCTCTACCACTCGTGTGACGGCATCAACCTCCCGTTCCAGATGGATCTCGGGACACTCTTCTTCCTCATGGGCGCACAGGCCGATGGGGCGAACGGTGTTCCCGCCGGATCGGACCACCGCACGTGGCCCGCTCCCGGCCCCCAGGAGAACATGCCGGATGCCGCAACGGCCACGCCGGTACCAGCGTTCGAAGTATTCGAGAAACCAGATCTGAGTGCGATCGAGACACCCACCCTTCCGGAGGGTGTCGAAATCCGCGGCAAGGAGATCGTCGTGTCAGGAATCCCCGTTACCGAGCCCACTGTGTGGACATTCATCTTCAGTGTGTGGGCCTACTTCCTCCCCCTGGCACTGGTGGGTGCGTGGATCGCCCTCGCTATCTGGGACATGGTGCGCCGGCAGGACGACATGTCCAAGGCCGCCATGACCATCTGGTTCTTCGTCATCCTGCTCGTTCCGATCATCGGCGTGATCATCTACTTCATCTTTGGCGGTTCGAAGATCCCCGGATGGATTCGCGGGCTTGTCGTTGGTGGTGGCATTGCCGCGTATCTGATCATCCTCGTATTGCTGTTGGTGATTTCCGGCGTCATCTGACGGCGCTGAGGTTTCTCGAACGCAGGAAGGGCCCCGGTCACCCCGGGGCCCTTCTGATTCGTACGTGGTTGGCTTCAGCCGTGCTTTTCGTCGTAGCGGCCCTTGACGAAGATGAAGGCAATCACGATCACAGCGATGAAGATGATTGCACCGATGCCCGCTGCATACAGCACATCCATAACGATCGACAAAGCCCAGATCAGTGGTCCGATCAGAAGGATCGCCGCAACAACGATGATCCAAGTTGCGGTGTTGTTTGATTGCGAAGCCACAGGTTCGTCCTTTCAGAAATCTGAGACCGCAGCGTACTCCTGACACCGCCGCTGTCAGCGCTCATGTGCGCTCGACGAGATCCTTGTAGGCCCGTAGATGTTGGGTCGCAAGCACGTTGTCGCCTTCTCGTTCGTAGAGGGCGGCGAGGTTGAATCTGGCGTCCGCAAACCGCGGCGCAAGCTCAAGGGCGGATTTGTACGCAGCAATCGCTTCTTCCGTCCGTCCCAAGTCCTGGCATGCGACGCCAATGTTGAACAGGGTCGTCGCATCGGATGGGTCGATCGCCAAGGCGGTTCGGTACTCCTCGAGGGCATCTCGCACTGCGCCTACGGCATGGAGGAGCCTGCCGAGGTTGAGATGGGCGTCAGCGAAGTCTGGAGCGATCTCGATTGCGGTGCGGTAGGCGTTCTCGGCAGCAGCGGGGTCGGTTGCTTCGATCTCGTCTGCGAATGCGTACCACTCGGCGGCTGAGTTGTTGACCGGGGTCGAGATCGGTTGTGCGATCGCTCGTGCCTCTGTGATCACCTCCGCGCGTTCTGCCATCCCTGCAACATCGAAGTCGAACACGACCTGGCCAGACTCTGGCTCCCACGCCTCGGTATCGAGACGGACCAGCACGGAGCGCCCGGATGCGTCGATGGTCGCCTCAGCGAGAGAGGCATCAGTCGGGAGTTGCTCTCTCAGGCCACGGATCGCGGCATGGACTCGTTGCGGGGACACACCATCGCGGATGAGATCCGACACCGCACGGAGGACCACAAGGTCCTGGAAGGAGAAGAGAAACTTGCCGCGCTCCCCCTTCACCGGGGTCAGCGCTCCGTCAGCAACAAATGCGCGGATCTGGCCCGGCGTCACGTCGAGCATCTCGGAGACCTCGCGGACCGAGTAAAGCAACGGGGACAGGTCGTGACCAGTCATCGACTTGATCGTACGCCCGCAGCGGTCACTTCTTGGAAGACGCCTGCTTCTTCGCCTTCCCCTTCGACGCCTTCTTCGGCCCTTTGCGCTTGGTCTCGGCCTCTGCGCCATCGACATCCTCGGCGAGACTCGCCTTGAGTGCCTCCATGAGGTCGATGACCTGGGCCTTCGGCTCCTCCTTGGGAGCAAACGTCATCTCCTGGCCGGCAACCTTCTGTTCGATCGCTGCGAGCATCTGTTCACGAACACCGTCGTGGTACTGCTCCGGGTTGAAGTCATCGTTGGCTATTTGCTCGACGAGCTGGGTGGCAAGTTGCAGTTCGGTGTCATCAAGCTCAACGTCGCCGAGGTCGATGTCCTCGAACGCGCGGATCTCGTCGGAATAGCGGAGCTGCTGCATGAGGATGCCCTCGCCGAACGGTCGCAGCAACACGAGGTAGTCCTTGCCGCGAGCGGCGTATCGGGCGATCGCCGCCCTACCGGTTGACCTCATTGCCTCCGACAGCAGCGCGTACGGCTTCGCCCCTCCCTTGTCCGGGCCGAGGTAATAGGCCTTCTCGTAGAACAACGGGTCGACCTCCGAGAGCGGAACGAACTCCTTGATATCGATCGACTGGGTCGGCGCAAGCTCCATCGCCTTGAGTTCCTCGGGCTTGAACAGCACGTACTGGTCCTTGGCGAACTGATAGCCCTTGATGAGCTCGTCGCGAGTGACGACCACCTCGTCCGTAGGGCAGAAGAACTGCTGCTTGATGCGCGTTCCGCACTTCTCGTGGATCGAGTTCAGCCCGATACGGGCCTCCGACTCGGTCGTCGAGAACATCTTGATGGGTATGGCGACCAGTCCAAAACTGATCGTTCCTGAAGCGATTGGGCGTGCCATGAGGGTCTTGTATACCACAGAACGCGAAAAACGGCCATGAAGATGGAGTTGTGAGTTCTGAGTCATGAGTCGTGAGTGACGCCAGGTTCAACAGCGAAGATGCTGAGAACTCTGAACTGTGAACTCACAACTCAGGACTGACGCCTCATGGCTCATGGCTCACTCGGTAGCATCACCGGAATGTCCTCTCCCTCCGACCGGCTCTCCGAATACCGCAGCAAGCGTGCTGCGGACAAGACGCCTGAGCCTTTCGATGAGGGAGCTCCATCCGGCGCAGGCATCTTCGTGATCCAGAAGCACGCCGCGACCAGGCTCCACTATGACGTGCGGCTCGAGTACGACGGAGTGCTCCTGTCCTGGGCTGTACCGGCAGGAATCTCGTTTGACCCTGCCATCAAACGGTTTGCGGCCCACACCGAGGATCACCCCATCGAGTACGCCGACTTCGAGGGTGTGATCCCCCCGGATGAGTACGGCGGCGGAGAAATGGTTGTCTGGGATCGTGGTGCGCTCACCTGGGACGGGGACCCGACAGAGGGTCTTGCGAACGGCAAACTCCTCTTCACCCTGCACGGCTACAAACTGGTTGGCCAGTGGACGCTCGTGCAGATGAAGAAGAACCCAAAGGAATGGCTCCTGATCAAGCACACCGACGCCTGGTCACGCCCAGACGAGGAACGGGAACTCTCCGAGGCATCGGTGCTCACGGGGCGAACGGTGGAGGATCTTCGCGCCGCTGTGGATCCTGAACCACCCCTCCTTGCATGGGCCAAAGAGCAGGGCGCCGAAACGGGTGAGGTGGACGGTGCCACCCTCGATCTCATGCTCGCAAAGGTTGCCGATGGACCGTTCACGAACTACGACTGGCTGTTTGAGGTCAAGTACGACGGATACCGCCTCGTTGTGTCGAAGGACGGACGCTCGGTGCGTCTGCGGTATCGCAGCGGACTCGATGCCACCTCACTGTTCCCCGATCTCACCTCAGCAATTCGCAGGCTCCCTTTCAACCGATTCGTGGTCGATGGCGAGGTCGTGGTTCTCGACGCCGACGGGCGCCCGAGCTTCGCCGCGCTCCAGCGACGGGGCAAGCTGTCGAGCAGCCACGAGATCGCAGCAGCTGCAGTGCGCTCCCCCGCCACCTTCTTCGGGTTCGATCTGATCTCACTCGGCGCGCTGGATCTCCGGACATTGCCGTTGAGCGATCGAAAGTCTGGGCTGGCACGAGTTCTCCCCGCGCTCGGGCCCCTTCGGTACACCGATCACTTCGTCGGTATCGGCGAGGCGCTCTTCGATCAGGCTGTCGCAATGGGCTTGGAGGGCGTCATGGCGAAGCGATCTGACTCTCGCTACGTCGCGGGCCGCACCGACAGCTGGCTGAAGGTCAAGTCAGAGCAAACGGGCACATTCGCGATCGTGGGTTTCACCGAGCCCAAGGGCTCCAGAGCCTCCGTCGGTGCCCTCCACATCGCGGCGGCCGCAGATGGAGGGCTGGTCTATGCGGGCAGGGTGGGATCCGGATTCACCGACGCCAAGCTCACATCGATGCACACCCAGCTCACGGCAGATGCCATCCCCGAACCTCAAGCTGCTGGAACTCCCCCGGCCACCGATGCGGACACGTGGGTGACCCCGGTCCTGGCCTGCACGATTCGATTCAAAGAGGTCACCGAATCCGGGTCGCTACGCCATCCTGTCTTCATTGACCTGGCGCCCTACGACCCGTCGGGCATCTTCATTGTCGAGTCGGCACTTCGTAGCGAACCTCCCCCGCCCGCTGTCATCGATACCCGCACCACCGAACCAACCAACCCGGACAAGGTGTTCTGGCCGGGTGATGGCTACACCAAGGGTGGCCTGATCGACTATTACACCGCCGTCTCCGATCACCTGGTTCCCTACCTCGTCGATCGGCCACTCGTCCTGGACAGGTATCCCGACGGCATCGATGGGAAGTCGTTCTTCCAGAAGAACGCACCCGAGTACGTTCCCGACTGGATTCGCACCGAATGGGTCGGGAACGAAGCCGGCAAGGGCAACACGTACTTCATCGTCGATGACGCCGATGCCCTTCGCTACATTGCCAATCTCGCATCGATTCCGCTGCACATCTGGGCGAGCCGACTGACGACCATAGATCAGCCGGATTGGTGCATTCTCGACCTCGATCCCAAAGAGGCACCATTCACCTCGGTGGTGAAGGTGGCACGGGAGATCCGCCGCATGTGCGACGACATGGACCTTCCCAGCTATGTGAAGACGAGCGGCAAGACAGGCCTCCATGTTCTGATTCCGATGGGGCGCGGATTCAGCTACGACCAGCAGAAGCTGCTGGGTGAGCTCCTGGCCAGGGTTGTCGAGTCGCGGCTTTCCGATATCGCAACGACCGTGCGCAACCCCGCAGGGCGTGACGGGAAGGTGTATCTCGACTATCTCCAGAACGGAAGGGGCAAGCTGCTCGTCGGCCCCTACAGCGTACGGCCTGTCGTTGGTGCGACGGTCTCAGCCCCGCTCAGGTGGGATGAGGTGGTCCCCTCGCTCGATATCAGCAGGTTCACCATTGCATCCATGCCGCGCCGCCTCGCATCGATGCGTGACGATCCCCTGCTCGGAGTGCTCACCGACGTGCCTGATATCCTGAGCGGGCTTGCGAAACTCGGAGCGATGTACCAGGGCTAGGCGGACGTCTCGTCGCTGACCCATGCCGCATACTCGGCACTGGACTCAGCCTGGAACGTCACGATCTCCGGCAGGTCGTAGGTGTGGAGCTCCGCGATGGCGTCCGCTGCTTCGCTCGCAAGTCCGGGCGTGGTCTTGAAGATCACCTGAACCTCGGCTTCGGACTCGACCATGCCCTCCCACCGATACATGGACACAACGGGGATCATCGTTGCACAGGCAATGAGCCGCCTGCCAATCAGCGTTGCGGCCAACCGGCGCGCATCATCCTCCGCCCGCACCGTGGTCACCACGATGCGCAGCTGGTCTGCCTCACTCACGTCTTGATGACCTGAACCTCGGCTTCGATGATCTCCTCCGAACCGCCTCGCATCTTCTGAACAATCAAAGCAACGACGAACGCGGCGATGACAGCAACGGCGAGGTAGAGGACGATCTTCTTCTTGCCACCTTGCTCTTCCATACGCCCCAGCCTACGCCTCGGCCGCGGCCTCGGTGGAACCGAGGTTGCCGGAGTGGACGATCTCGACCGGAGTGCCCACGTGGGGCGTTTCGAAGCCGAGGACCTGTCCATAGAAGGACAGCTCGGCGTCGGCAACAGCGATGATCGTCTCCGACTGTCGAAACCCGTGCTGCTCTCCCTCGAAGGCCATGTACGCGTGGGGGATCCCCTTTGCGTCGAGGGCAGCAACGATCCTCTCGGATTGCTCGGGCAACACGACTTGATCCTCGAGCGGGGCGGTAAGATCGCCCATGCCTGCCACAAGGGATGCACGATCAAGTGCTCGCGGATCTACCACGACAAGGACGGCAAC
>CAJQOW010000067.1 GCA_905480055.1 uncultured Acidimicrobiia bacterium | reverse complement strand
GCGGTCAGCCTGATCAACACGATCAACTCGATCACCGGTGTCGACCTCGACAGCTTCACACCGCGGCCCGTGGTTGGCGACATGTCCAGCCACGGTGGCTATTGCGGTCCCGCCGTGAAGCCGATCGCCCTCAACATGGTCGCATCCATCGCTGCCGACCCATTCACGGAAGGTCTGCCGATCAGCGGTATCGGCGGTATCCAAACGTGGCAGGACGTCGCGGAATACATCCTCCTGGGTGCGACCACGATCCAGGTGTGCACGGCAGTGATGCACTACGGCTACCGGATCGTCGAGGGGATGGCTGAAGGGCTTTCGAACTATCTCGACAGCAAGGACATGGCGAGCGTCAACGAACTTCGCGGGTTGTCCGTGGGTCGCGTCACCGACTGGCAGAACCTCGACATCAACTACGTCGTCAAGGCAAGCATCGATCAGGAGGCGTGCATCGGCTGTGGCATCTGCTACATCGCTTGCCAGGACGGTGCCCATCAGGCGATCGGTGCGAAGCGCTCCGACGAAGGGCGAACGGATGTGTGGATCATTGAAGATGCGTGTGTGGGGTGCAACCTGTGCAGCCTTGTGTGCCCGGTGCAGGGGTGCATCACCATGGAAGAGCGGGACCACGGCCAAACCCACATGACCTGGAACGAGTACGCGAGCGACGACTCACCGGGCGAGCTCTATCCGCGGCCAAAGCACGGCATCACCATTGGTGGCGACTGAGGCAGAGCGATGGACAGAGTGGGAACGGAACTGGAGCTCCTCCAGTCGTTCATCGACCTGAATCGACGAACCATCTTGTGGAAGCTCGACGGGCTGACGGAGGAGCAGGCCACCAGGCAGGTTGTCGGGTCGAAGACGACGCTGCTCGGGATCGTGAATCACCTTGCCCACGTTGAACGCTACTGGGTACAGGGCGTGCTCGCCGATAGATCGGTCGATCTGCCGTGGTCGTCTGGCGACACCGATGCCGACTGGATCTTGGCCGATGACGAGTCGATCGAGTCCGTTGTGGCGTTCTTCGAAAAGGAGATCGCGTTGAGTGATCAGATCATCGCCGCGCAAGCGAATCTCGACCGTGTGATCGACGCCGGCGGGCGAAGGACCTCCGTGAGGTGGGTGCTGTTGCACCTGATCGAGGAGATCGGCAGACATGCGGGTCATGCCGACATCCTGAGGGAGCTGATCGACGACTCGACCGGTTACTTCCCGACCGAACCGCGGTGGGGCACATGACTTCAGCGGTCGTGCGGCCGATCGAGTCGCACGAGTGGCAACGACTGCGTTCCGTCCGATGCGAGGCGCTGGTCGACACGCCAACGGCATTCATCACAACTATCGACGAGGCGAAGGCCCTTCCCGATGCTGTCTGGATCGATCTCGCCGAAGCGGGCTCCCGCGGTGAGGACCAGACGACTTGGATCGCTGTTGACGGCGCCGACACCGTTGGCATGGCTGTTGGGCTCCTACGGACAGATGCGAGACCAGGAGTGGTCCCGATTGTGTCGGTGTTCGTATCGCCACGCGCCCGACGGACCGGGACCGGAAGGCGGTTGATGAACGGCGTCGAGGACTGGGCACGATCGAAAGAGGCGAAGCTGACCTCGCTGTGGGTTGTCGATGGAAATGACCCGGCCCGCAGGTTCTACGAGGGCCTTGGGTATGTCGCCACGCTTGACCGAAAGAAGATCTCGGTGCCACCCGTGCGGTGGGAGACCAGACTTGTGAAGGGCCTCAGCGGCTGACGAGCTGGATCTGGCGGCTCATCGCCACGAGATTCCGAGACTCGTCCCACAGCGTGCCGCTCGACTCGAAGAATTGTCCGCCGACCAGTGCGGTGTTGAACGAGACGGCCAGCCACTGGGTCGACGGCCGTCTTCGGAAGTGCACGGTCATTTCGATGGTCGGAGTCCAGGGAGCGAACTTTCCAAGGCTGAAGATCGGCGGGGGAAGGGCATCTGCGAACATCGGGATCGACACACAATCGATGGGACGGTCGTCAGCGAATCGCACCCATCCCTCCATTGTTGCCGCCTCGAGCTGGATGCCCCGGGCCCACGATGTGGACTCGGGAGTGAGGCGCAGCTCGAGGTTGTCCACCATGCGAGGCACGAGTGGGTTCTCGTCTCGGCTCGCTGGCGCACACCGTGACGGTTCGGGCAGATCGGGGAAGGGCGTCGAGCGGTACCCAATGTCAGCTGCATCGGTCAGATCGCCAAAGGTGGTGATGGTGGCAACGTCGACGCTCCCACTCTGTGTGACGTCTGCGGCTACGGTGCCGAGCTGCCTGCCAGCCTTGAGCACCTCCGTTCGAACTTCTGCCGGCCCCACCTTGCCCGGTCGCATGAAGTGCGCCGACATCGACACCGGATCGGGTCGAGGAGCTTCGAGCGTCGCCGCAGCGAGGGCCAGCGACATCAGATACCCGCCGTGGGCGAAGCCTGGTCCCATGGTCCATCGCTCGGGGAGGTCTGCCCCACCGTTCGCGTCGAGGGCTACGGCATCGTCAAACTCGTAGCTCATGGCGCAAACGGGGTCGCCAGGCCATCGACGACGGTGGTGTTGGGGAGCCTTGCGAACACCTCGGGGTCGACCTTGATCTTCATGTCCCGCGATCCACCGCCGACGATGACCCACGGATGGTCGAGCACGCCCGCATCCACGAATAACGGGAGGTCTTCGGGCAGCCCGAACGGTGTCACTCCGCCCATCACCATGCCGGTGACCTCGGCGGTTGTCTCCGGTGGAGCAAATGACACCTTCTTCACATCCATGAGATCGCGGCCCTTGCGGTTCACGTCGAGTCTGGTCGTGGCGAGGACGAGGAACACCGCATAGACGCCGCCGGGGCGTTTGGAGGCGAGCATGATCGCATTGGCCGACTGCTCCGGGGGGATGCCGTAGTGCTCGCAGAAGACCGCTGTGTCTGCGAGCTCCGGGTCACATTCCATCGGTTCGAAGTCCGCGTTGACGGACTCCAGGGCGTCGACAACGGCCTGCCGCAATTCCTCTGTCACTGATGCCTCCGTTCGCCCTGATCGACCACGGACGATACATGCATGACAGATGCGGTATTCCGTGGCATGATTGCGGTCCGGAGAAAGGAGGTGGTCCAAACATGTCTGAATGTTCTTTGAGGACCCCGGAGGTGGTCGAGCGCTAGCGCGACCAACTGTGATCCACGAGGTTGCGCTCCTCTCCATGAGGTAGGTAGCGACTTCAACTCGGACCACCGGAACCCGGAGCCCCGCACGCAAGGTCCTGTGCGGCGACGAAAGTCGAAGACGCTCCGGGTTCTTACGCGCCCGCGGTGCTCGGATAGGATGCGTGCATGAGCGAAGACACCTGGCTTGATACCGACGCATACCTGCGTTCCGTGGAGCGGGACGCCGCGACCATGGCAGCGATCGCTGACATCGTTCCTCTCGACTCACCCGTGCCGTCGTGCCCGGACTGGGACCTGAGAGAGCTGATCGTGCACACCGGGATCGTCCACCGTCACAAGGCTGCCCTCGTGCGAGATGCTTGGGTCGACAGCCAACCCGAGAGACCCCATGGGCCGTTCGGAGCCGACCTCATCGTGTGGTTTGAAGAAGGGGTGGCGGACCTCGTCACCGTGCTGCGCAACGCTGACCTGACGCAACCGGCGTGGACGTGGTGTGTTCATGAGCATTCGGCCCGCTGGTGGGTGCGGCGGATGGCGCACGAAACCGCGATTCACCGGGCGGATGCTGAACTTGCGGGTGGATTGGTGCCCGAGCTCGATCAGGAGCTCGCTGTCGACGGCGCCGACGAGGTGATCAACGAGTCCTTGGTGGGAGGTCCGGCCTGGGGCACCGTCACTCCGAAGGATCGGGTTTTCGAGCTCAGAGCTGGTGACCGATCGTGGCGGCTCAGAACGGCGACATTCTCGGGAACATCGCCACGTTCGGGCGAGAAGTACACCGATCTCGGAACGCTCGTGTTCGATGACGGCCAGCCCGATACGGTGATCGACACCGACGGATCGGCGCTTGACCTGTGGCTGTGGGGGCGGGGAGACCTGCCATCCGGTGCGGTCAGTGGAGACTCGGATCTTGTGGCGCAGGTGAGGGACATTGCAGCCCAAGCGACCCAATGACGGCGCTTGTCACTGTCCACACGTACCCGTATGTTTCTGATGCCGAGATCGGCAGGGCGAGGCTCGCCGCTGACGGGATCTCGTCGGTGGTGCGGGTCGACAACGAAGGCGGACTGAACCCAGGTTTCTATCGCGAGTACGGAGTGCGGCTGGAAGTCGACGAGGCGGATCTCGACGACGCGTTGGACAGCCTGGGCGTCGAACGGTTGTTTGTACCTCGGGAAGCCGCCCGTGCCATGGCGGTCCACGCTCTCGGTTCGCTGCCCCACGAAGCGTGTGGGCTGGTTATGTTCGGGGACGACGGCGACCTCGCCTTTGTCTCGTGCCTGACGAATATCGACGAGAGCCCGAGCAGGTTCACGATCGACCCGGGAGAGCACTACGGAGCGATGGGGTTCGCCGCATCCATGGGATGGACGATCGGCGGCGTGTTCCACAGCCACGTCAGCTCGGAACCTCTCCCTTCCCCAGCCGATATCGACGGTGGGGGAGACCCAGATTGGGTGCACTTCATCATTGGGCCCGTGACCGGGAGGAAGCCGTCCCTGCGGGCATTCCGGTACCTCGAGCGCGATCCCGTGGAAGTGTCGCTTGACGTCGGCACATAGAATCGCCGAATGGCCCGATCCGAACACAACCGAGAGGCGTACCGCACCCTCTTCGGATACGTAGGGGCTGGGCTGCAGGCCTTCGCCGGGCTGATGATCATCATCTCCTTCCCGATCGCACCGACATGGGTAGTTGGCCTGTTGCTCGTGGCGCTCGTAGTGCTTTCGGTGTGGTCGTGGCGGGCATTCGCGACGAACTTCATGATGCCGACGTTCGTCGGCACGACCATGGCCGTGGTGTGGATGTTGGTCATCGGACTGGGTGCGATGGCGCTGGACTGGGGACCATGAACCTCACCGTCCTCGGATCGAATGCGTCGGGTCCGTCACCCGGAAACCCTGGCTCGGGCTACCTGGTTCACGCCGGGGACGCGGCTGTGTGGGTGGATTGCGGTCCGGGCACGTTCGCCGAGCTTGCGAAGCGCCTCGACCCGGAAGGCCTTGATGCGGTGGTGATTTCGCATAGGCACGTCGATCACTCTGCTGACATCCTTGGGCTGTTCGGCTACCTCGCCTACGGCCTTGGAGCGTCAGTGGCGCTCCCCGTGTACGCACCGCCTGGGATGCGTGATCTGGTAGCGGGGTTCGTTGGTGCCGATGACGACCATGTGCTGCATCGGGTTTTGGAATTTCGCGAAGTCGAGCCCGGAGATGTGGCCGAGGTGGGAGCGCTGTCGTTGCGCTTCGGGCAAGCAGTGCATCCGGTGCCCGCCGTCGTCACCCGCATCGACGATGGAAGGTCCCGCATCGTGTACTCGGGTGATACCGGGCCGGGCGGCGACCTCATCGAGCTTGCCACGGGCACTGACCTCCTCCTCTGCGAGGCCTCAATGCAGGGTACGAGAGACGCATCGACCTATGCCTACCACCTGACCGCGAGGGAGGCAGGGGAGATTGCCGCAATCGCTGGCGCCTCGGTACTGGCTGTCACGCACATACCGTTCACCCACGACCCGCAGCTCACGATTGATCAGGCATCGAGTGCATTTGCAGGACCCATTGACTATGCAGCGCCCGGAACCACATTCACAACGGAGTAACACATGAGGACAGAACGACGGCCAGACGAGCTGCGAACCGTGAAGGTGACCCGCGGTTACACCGAGATGACCCCAGGGTCGGTCCTGATCGAAATGGGGCGGACCAGGGTGTTGTGTACGGTCTCGCTCGACACCGATGTGCCCCCGTGGATGCGTGACTCGGGCAAGGGCTGGGTGACGGCAGAGTATTCGATGCTCCCGGGATCCAGCCCAGACCGCATTCGCCGCAGTTCGATCAACGGTGGAAGGACCAAAGAGATCCAACGTTTGATCGGTCGGTCCCTCCGGGCAGCCGTGGACATGTCGGCCATGGGCCCCGTCACGGCTCGCATCGACTGCGACGTTCTCCAAGCCGACGGTGGAACGCGCACTGCCTCGATCACCGGAGCGTGGATAGCGCTTGCCGATGCGTTCGACCTGTGGGTTGCAGAGGGAAAGATGGATGCAAACCCGATCGTCCGCAACGTTGCGGCGATCTCGGTTGGCGTGATGGACGGTGCTGCGTTGCTTGATCTCGACTATCCCGAGGACGTCGCTGTGGACGTGGATGCCAACGTCGTGATGACCGGGGACGGCGACCTCATCGAGGTCCAGGGCACTGCTGAGGGTGAGCCGTTCAGCAGGGACCTGCTGAACCAGATGTTGGACTATGCCGCATCCGGGATCGACGAGCTTGTGGCGATCCAGAACGAGGATCGGTAGTGGCCGGGCCCCACGGCGTAGTGGTGGCGTCGAAGAACCCCGACAAGATCGCGGAAATGGCCGCGGTCCTCGGTGATCTCGATCCTCCGGTCGTGGTCATCCCCGGTCATGTGTGGGACGACGTGGATGAGACAGAAGACACGCTCGAGGGGAATGCATTGCTGAAGGCCAGAGCTGTCGTCACCGCGACGGGGCATGCAGCCGTTGCAGATGACACCGGTCTCGAGGTTGATGCGCTCGGCGGCGCTCCGGGAGTTCACACGGCGCGGTACGCCGGAGAGGCTTCCTCATACGAGCAGAACGTGGCGAAGCTGCTCGCCGAGATGGAAGGCGAGCAAAGGCGGTCCGCGCGTTTCCGGACGGCCGTTGCAATGGTCACCCCGAGCGGTGACGAGCTGGTTGTAGAGGGCGTGCTCGAAGGCCGCATCACGCATCAGCGGCGCGGCGACGGCGGCTTCGGCTACGACCCCGTGTTTGAGGTTGATGGGAGAACACTCGCCGAGATACCCGCTGAGGAGAAGAACGTCATCAGTCACCGCGCGCTTGCGCTGCGGGCGCTGGCTGACGCGATGGCCTGAGTGATCCCTGTGGCGACACGCCTCATCTCGGCGCTTCGAATCAGGCCACGTTAGGGTGACACACTCGAAGGAGGCCCGAATGCGTCGATTGATTTTCTTGACAGCGGCACTCATGCTCGTTGTTGCTGCCTGTTCTACGGACACGATCGATACCGGGACGACACCGGGCACGGGTCTTCCTGAGGATCCAGAGCGTTGCGAGGTTGTTGATCAGCAAGTGCTTGACTATCTCCAGACCGGCGTCACCGTTGAGGGCATTGACCTCCCGTGGGGCTTCTCCGTGAAATCGACCGACTACCCCGACGTGTGGATCGTCGCCGCCGGCGTCGTTGGAGCGAACGACGAGGACTACGGAACGTGGGCGATTCGGGCGGGGAATTGGCCGACCGAGTATGTCGGCGTCGTGTCTGTCGACGAGATAGCGAAGACGATCTCGAACTGGGGTGAGAACACCGACGTGATCGTTACCAACGCCACCAACGGAATTCTCTCAGCACAGACCTGTGCGATCGCAAGGCTCGAGACCGGTTCCTAGGGAGCGAAGGTCGAACCGGGTTGTTCGTCAACCTCGGGCCACAGACTCAGGACAATCGCGTCGTGGCGGTCGCCGTCGAGTTCCAGGCCATCTGGCACCAGGCGGTCCTCGATCGCTCCGATCTTGCTACACACCCTGAGGCTTGCGGCGTTTCCTGTTGCGACTCGCATCTCGATCCGGTGCAGCCCCAGCGAGGCGAAGGTGGCGTCGGCAAGGTGATGAGCAGAGAGACTGGCATAGCCGCGACCGGTTTGTGAGCTCCGAATCCAGAACCCGAGGGAGGCCTCACCTGCATCGAGGTCGAGCCCGAACAATCCGCACGCTCCGATGAGACGCTGGTCCTTCGCAGCGGCGTAGAAGTAGCTCGTGCGGTCCTCCCACCCAGCCGTCCACCACCCGACGTACTCGACTGCGTCGGCGTGACGGAACGGCGGTCGTGCCCATGTCTCGTACATGGACAGTGCTGTCCCCGATTCCCGGACGGCATCGAGGACTTGGTCGGCGTCTTCGGCACGGAAGCGACGCAGCCGCAGTGCGCCAGCGTCGAGGGTTGAAGGCATGGCGCTTGTCATCGCGAGGAGCCTACGACGCCTCCAACGACG